>NZ_JBFAMU010000081.1:0-14967 GCF_040656655.1 Micromonospora sp. NPDC049799 | reverse complement strand
AAGCCGGTGCTCGCCGAGGGCGGCCCCGCCGCCGACGCCACCCGCCGGGTGCTCGGTCACGCCGCGATCTGCCGTCCCGGGCAGCCGAGCTGGGCCCCCGCCTCACCGGCGGCCTGGAGGAGGCCGTACGCCGGCACCCGAAGCACCTGCGGGGGGCGCCGGGGATCGGGCTGATGGCCGGCCTGCGGACGGCCAACCCGGCGGTGGAGCTGATGGTGTCGATCGGCATGGGACAGCGGGGTGTGCACACCGGGCACTCGCTCAACGAGCAGATCGCCGAGCCGGTGCTGCGCATGTACCCGCCCCTGACCTGCACCGCCGAGGAGATCGACCAGGCGCTCGCCGCGCTCGAGGAGACGCTGACCTGGCTCGACCGGCAACCCCGTGCGATGACCCGCGCGGCGACCGCGTTGCTGCGCCGGCAGTACCGGCTGCCCCCGCGGCTGCTCCTGCGGATGAACAGATCCCCGATCCGGATGGACTGGCAGGCGGCATGACGATCACCCGATCCGCCACCGCCCCGGCGGCGCCGGCGGCAGCGACCATCGACGCCGACCCGCTGCGGGTGCGCGTGACGAGCCCTCCGTCGCCGGAATGGGACGCGGCCAGCGCATTCGTCCGCGCCGGTTACGCCGAGATCTACGGCGCCCTCATCGACCCGTCACCGGACTGCTTCGTGCTGGCCGCCCGGCACCGGCCCGACCGGCTCGAGGAGATCGTGGCCTGCGGCGGCATGACCTTCAACTCGCCCCGCGGCTTCTTCTCCGAGCGCTACCTGGACCACTCGTTGGAGGAGGCCCTCCAGCGGGTCGCCGGGGCACCGGTGTCCCGCGACGACGTGGTGGAGGTCGGCTCCTTCGTGGCGGTCGGCGGCAGCGGCGCGGAGCTGATCCGCCTGCTGCCGCTGCTCGCCTGGTGCCAGGGCATGCGCTACGCGCTCTGCACGGCGACCGGTCCGCTGGCCGCGGCGCTACCGCAGTTCGGGGTGCCGTTCCTGGCCCTGGGTCGAGCCCGGCCGACGTGGATGACCCCCAGCGAGCGGAGGCGCTGGGGCACCTACTACGACCACGCGCCGACCACCGGCCTGGTGCCGCTGGACCGGATCGGCGATCTGGTCCGTGCCTGCACCGGCCGGTACCGCTTCCTCAACCTCGACGTCGCCCTGCGCCGCACGCTGCCCCGGGAGGCGATGACCGATGCTCGTTGAGGAACGGCTGACCCGCCTGGCCGCCGACGGGCGCACCCTGGTGGAGGCGCTGGACCACGACGGACGGCCGGCCGCCGTGCTGTCCTACCGGGACGCCGTCGGTGCCGCCCGCGTGCTGTCCGCTCTGCTCCGGCTGGCGCAGACCCGGCCGGTGGTCGGGGTACTCACCGGCAACACCGCCGAGTTCGTGGTCGCCGACCTCGCACTGCTGCTTTCCGGCGCGGTGGAGGTGCCCGTACCGCTGGCGTTCACCGCCGAGCAGGCGGGCAGTCTGCTGCAGGAGGCCACCATCTGCCTGGTCGACGAGGCGGGCCGGCGGCGGCTGGCGGAGTGGGGCGCCGGGCGGGTGCTTCCGGCGGGCTGCCGGGTGGTCCCGGTTGAGCTGGCCGACCTGGTTGCCGAGGCGTCCGTGGCGGCTCCGCCGTGGCCCGACTCCCCGTGGCGCGACGAGCAGGCGATCTGCAAGGTGGTGCACACCTCCGGCACCACCTCCCGTCCCAAGGGCGTCCGCATCCGGGGCGCCGGCCTGGACGCGCTGATCCGGTCGCTGGACCGGGTCATGCCGGCCGACGCGTACACCCGCTACCTGTCGCTGGTCCCGTTCAGCCTGCTGATCGAGCAGGTCGCGGCGATCTACCTGGTGATCTGTCACGGCGGCACGGTCATGCTGCTGCCCCCGGACGAGCCGCTCGTCGGCACCTCGTCGTTCGCGGCCGGCGCGGTGCTGCGCTACACCTCGACCGCCCGGCCGACCGCGCTGGTGGCCACGCCCGCCCTGGCCGAGGAACTGGCCGACCGGGCGGACCTGGTCGCGGCACAGGGCCGACCCGTGGTCCGGGAGCTCTTCGGGCGGGACGAGGCGCCGCTGATCTGCTGCGGCGGCGCGCCGGTCGACGTCAGCACGCTGCATCGGCTGGACCGGCACGGCCTGACCGTCTACGAGGGCTACGGGCTGAGCGAGAACAGCTCGACCGTCTCCTGGAACGTCCCGGGCAACCGGCGGATCGGTACCGTCGGGCAGCCGCTGGACCACGTCGAGGTGCGCCTGGCCGACGACGGCGAACTGCTGGTGCGCAGCTCGTCGCTGTTCGCCGGCTACACCGGCACCGACCCGTCCGCGTGTCTGGTCGACGCGGACGGCTGGTTGCACACCGGCGATCTGGCCGAGATCGAGGAGACCGGCCACATCCGCATCGTCGGCCGCAAGAAGAACGTCATCGTCACCTCGGCGGGACGCAACATCGCTCCGGAGTGGGTGGAGGCGCAGTACGCGACGCTGCCGTTCGTCCGGGCCGGCGCGGTGGTGGGCGACGGGATGCAGACGCTGCACGGCCTCTTCCTCATCGCTGACGGGACTGACGAGGCGGCCGCCCGACACGGCCTCGCCGCCCTCGGCGCGGAGCGGCTCTCCGCGGTGGAGCGGGTCTCCGCCGCCTGCCTGCTACCCGCCGACGACGACCTGTACGGCCGGTACTTCACCGTGACCGGCCGTCCCCGGCGGGACGAGATCAGGGCGGCCATCGCCGACGGACGGCTGCCCTGCCGGCCGCTGGACCCGCCGGCCGACCGGCCGCCGTCGACCCCCACCCCCTTCGAGACCACCCTCGGGAGATGACCGCAATGCTGACCACAACCTTCGCCATGAGCCGCTACGGCGCCGGCAACGGGCTGCTCTGCACCGCCCCGGCGACCGCCGCGCTCACCGACCTCGACCCGCTGGTGACCGTCCGGCTGCTGCGCGAGTCGGGCTTCATCGTGTTCCGCGGCTTCCGCGCCGACCTGGAGCTGTTCTCCGCCCTGGTGCACGCGGTCTCCGGCCGGATCACCCTGGACCCGGCCCGCGAGTTCCACGGCGGGGACGTGGCGCAGAAGGTGGACGCCGGCAGGGACGCGATCGGCCTGCACATCGAGAACGGCAACAGCCCGTTCGCCCCCGACCTGACCTGGTTCTTCTGTGAGAAGGCGGCGGCGGATGGTTCGGAGACAACGGTCTGCGACGGGTACCGGGTCTGGGACGAGTTCAGCGAGGAGACCCGGGCGCAGTTCACCGCACAGGACATCGCGTACAGCCGCCGGGTCGAGGAGGACCGTTGGAAGGCGTTCGTGCGCCACCAGCTCGGCGACGCCAAGCCCGCCGACGAGATCACCGTGGACGACATGCGGGGGCTGGCCACCGGGCCGGGGAAGACCCTGATCGAGCCGCTGGACGGCGGCGCGATCCGCTACGAGTTCCAGGTTCCGGCCGCACACCCGACCCTGTTCGGCTCCCGCCTCGCCTTCGCCAACAGCATCCTGGGCCCGTCCTACAACTACGAGAAGCCGCGGATCACGTTCGCCGACGGCACCGAGTTCTCCGCCGAGCTGATGCGCGAGACGGAGGAGCGCACGGCGGCCCTCACCGAGGACCTCGCCTGGCAGGATGGGGACGTGGCGCTCATCGACAACACCCGGGTGATGCACGGCCGCCGGCGGATCCTCGACCCGGCCCGCACCATCTACAACGCGCAGAGCTATCTGTCCGACGACCTCCGCGCGGCGGTATGACGCACGTCGTCCAGGAACGGATCACCGTCCGGGCGCCGGCCGCCGCGGTGTACGCGGCGGTCAGCGACGTCCGGCGGATGGGTGAATGGAGCCCGGAGTGCGTCGGCGCCACGCTCGACGACCCGGGCTCGTCGCTCACCGTGGGCAGCACCTTCCGCGGCCACAACCGGCTCGGCCGGTGGCGCTCCTGGACGACCCGGTGCACGGTGACCGACGCCGACCCCGGTCGCCGCTTCGGCTTCGACGTCCGGCTGGCCGGCGCGCTGGTCTCCAGTTGGCGGTTCGACCTGACCTCCGCCCCGGACGGCGCCGGGACGGAGGTCGTCCAGTCGTGGTGGGACCGTCGCGGACCGGCCCGACGCCGGGTCAGCGCCCTGACGTCGGGTGTCCGCGACCGGTCCCGACACAACCGCGACGGGATGCGACGGACTCTGGCGGCGCTCCGGGCTACCGTCGAGTGCGCAGCACCGCCTCACCGTTGATCTGCCGCTGCACGAACTCGAACGCTCGGTCGCCGACCTTCCGGCCGATCTCCCACGAGGCCCTGATCGCGGGTAGGAAGTGCACCCCACCCCAGTAGCGGCTCATCCCGCAGTCGTGCATCCAGTCGGTCCAGGTGTCCCAGCTCAGCACGAGGTCCTCGCGCGGAGTGAGGCCCGGCTCGATGATCGAGGAACCGGCCGGCCGCTCGAACCGGAAGTGCACCTGGTCGGTGCCGAGGAACCGGCGGGCCGCCTGCACCTCGGCGGCGCAGAGCGCGGTCGAGCCGGACGGATACTCGGCGTGGTCGGCCACCAACAGATAGCCGCGCCACTGCTCGGCGGGCAGGTCGGTCACCCTGCCCTTGCCGGGCCCGCCCCACGCGGTCACCGTCCGGCCCCGGTACACGTGGTGGACCGCGCTGAACGGGCGTACCGCGTCGTGGATGGTCTTGTTGTACCAGGCGGCGATGGCGGCGTCGAAGGTGGCGGTCTCCACCGCCGCGTGCAGGTGCACCCAGGCGTCCAGGTCCAGCCCGGCGTTCTGGATCGCCGCTCCGACGGCGAGTCCGAGGCTGGCGAACTTGTCGTCGAAGAACTCCGCCTTCATCTTCTGCTCGTCGGTAAGGCCGGCGGAGGTGGCCAGCATGCTGTCCACCTGCGTCTTGTAGGCCGCCCTGTTGCGGTGGTCGCTGGCGGTCGGTGCCGGCAGCCGGAACGCCGCCGGGTCGGAGTAGCTGTACGGGGTGACGTGCTTCAACTGCGGGGTGACGAACTTCTGGATCTGGAAGATGCCGTTGCCCTTGGTGACGATGGCCGGCTGCCAGTGCGACGGGTCGACCAGCTCGTCCGCGGTGTTGCGGGGTCGGTAGCCGGTGTAGTCGTCGTACGGCTGGCGATGGTAGATCCGGCCCTCGTGGTCGCCGAGCTGGTTCATGCCGTCGTGCTCGCGCCCGGTCACCACGCCGTGGCCAGCGAGGTTGCCGATGCCGACCGGGGTGCTCGGGTCGGTGCTGTCGTCGGCCGGGTCCAGGCCGACCGACTGGAGCATCTCCCGCCAGGTCTTGGCGAACTGCGGCATCAGGCTGTTGAACACCCGGAACGAGGCGTACAGGATGGCGATGTTCTTGTAGCGGTTGGTCGCCGCCTCCGCGCGTGGCCGGCGGGGCAGTTGGGAATAGATGCCCACCGCCGTCGGGTGGTAGGGGGCGATCGCGTCGAACCAGCAGATCTCCAGCAGGTTCGCGAACCGGATGATCAGGGTCGCGTCACTCGGCGCGACGGTGGCGTAGACCGCCGGACCGGCGAATGGCCCGAGCACCGACTCGGCGGCGTTGCCCTTGTCGAAGTCGAACGGCGGCAGCTCGGTGGCGGTCTCGGACGGCGCGGCGGCCGAGGCGGCACTGGTCCCGCTGAGGGCCAGGCCGACGCCGGCACCGGCCGCGCCGAACAGCACCGCGCGGCGGGAGGTGGCGTGCTGGCGCAACCGGGCCAGCCAGTAGTCCTGCATGAGTCGTCCTTCACGGGGAGGGCGCCGGCCATCGACCGGCGCGAGCGATTTCTGGACCGGGCCGCCGCCGGCCGGCGTGGCACACCGGGACGGGGCCGGACACGCGATACCGGCGTGGATGTGGAGGCGGCACCCGGCCGCGTGACCGGGATGGCGGACGAGATCCGACGAGAACGGTCGGATCGGTCCGAGACAGCCGGACCGACGTCGGGAGGCGAACGGGCCGTCCCCAGGCGCGGTTCTCATCCTGGGAGTGAGGGCCATCACTGTCTTCTCCCAGATTGCTGCGGGGACGACCTACCGCGAACCGTGTCCGAACGACCCGCCGCCGGTTGCCCGACCGGCCAGCGTTACCCGTCGGTCAGCGTTCCCGCCGGGCGGCGCAACCGGTCGGTTAGGGGCCGTCCGGCCCGGGCTAGGGGTTGTCCACTCTGGTCGGCTGCGTTTGGCTGAGGTCGACGCACGCGTCGGCGCATCGTTGCGGTGGACGGACCGGCGCACCGCCCGCCCCGGATGGGGCGGCCACACTCCGGGGAGGAATCGCATGACGGATCGGGTCGAGACGGTCGTGGAGGCGCTCTACGACGGCTTGAAGCGGATGGACGCGCCGGCGGTGGTCAGCCTGTTCCACCCCGACGCGGAAATCGTCACCCCGAAGTCGCTGCCGTGGTCCACCGGCCACTACAGCGGGCTGGACGGCGCGATGGCGTACTTCACCGGGGCCCTGGCCATGCTCGACGACAACCGGTTCGACGTCGAGGAGATCCGGGTCTCCGGCGACGACTGGGCCGCGGCCATCGGCTGGTGGTACGGCCACTTCCGCAGCGGCGGCGAGTTCACCGTGCGCTTCGTCCACTTCTGGACGCTGCGCGACGGCAAGGTGATCAAGGGCGAGGGCATCTCCGACACCGACGGCATCGTCCGGGCCAGCCGCGGCGAGAAGGTGAGCTGACTTCTCGGCGCTGCTCGACATCCTTCCCCCGGGGCGCCCCGCACCGGGGCGCCGCAGCCCTGCCCGCGGCCCTGACCGGTTGACGAAGCGTGAAGGGTTGACGCGTCCGGCCGGTGGGGTATCGCGGTGGTATGGAAGCGCTCGTGTTCGGGGTGGTGGCCTCCAGTGCCCTGGTGCTGGGCGCGCTGGCCGGTGTCCGGTTCCGCCTGCCGAAGCGGCTGCTGGCCGCGTTGCTCGCGTTCGCCTCCGGTGCGCTCATCACCGCGCTGGCGTTCGAGTTGTTCGAGGACGCCTATGAGCACGGGGGGATCTGGCGTGCGGTGCTGGGTCTGGTCGCGGGTGCGGTGGTGTTCACTGTGCTCAGTGCCCGCCTGGACCGGGCGGCGCGAGGCCACCGCGAGCAACCGCACGGCAGCGAGAAACTCGACCCGGACGCGGCGGCCAGCGACCGTGCGCCGTCGACCGCGTCGATGACCGGTGCTGCCGGGCTCGCGCTGTTGGCGGCGGTCACGCTCGACGGCGTACCGGAGAACGTCGCTCTCGGGGTCTCGCTCGGTGAGGGCACCGGGGGGCTGGCGCTGCTCGCGGCCATCTTCGTGTCGAACTTTCCCGAGGCGCTGGTCGGCAGCGCGTCGATGCGGGCGCAGGGACGCTCCCGCCGCTTCGTCCTCGGCACCTGGACCGCCTGCGCGGCGCTCCTCGTCCTGGCGGTGCTCCTCGGTGCGGGTCCGCTGGCCAACACCACACCGGAGACGATCTCCCTTCCGCTGGCCTTCGCCGCCGGAGCGGTGCTGGCGTCACTGGCCGACACCCTGATGCCCGAGGCCTACGAGAAGGGCGGACCTGCGGTCGCCCTGAGCACCACCGCCGGTTTCGTGCTCTCCTTCGCCCTCGCCACGCTCTGACGGCCAGCACCACGGGTGCCCGCCCCACACCCCTTGGCAAGCCCGCGTAGCGATCCATATGCTTCGATCGGCCCGATGCCGGCTCGGTCTGCCGGCACCCAGGAGAGGTGACCAGGATGGACCGCAGGTGGCTCCTTCGCACCGGGGTGGTGGCGACCGGGTCGGTCGCCTTCGGCGGCTCGCTGTGGCGCTCCGCGCTGGCCGCCCCGGCGATGCCCGGCCCCAGCCCGTACGGCGCGTTGCGGGCCGCGGACGGCAACGGGCTGCGCCTGCCCGAGGGGTTCCGCAGCCGGATCGTCGCGCGGTCCGGCGTGACGGTGCCCGGCACCTCCTACACGTGGCACCACAACCCGGACGGCGGCGCGACCTTCGCGACGGCCACCGAGAACGGGTGGATCTACGTCTCCAACGCCGAGATCGAGGTGCCCCGGGGTGGCGCCTCGGCCATCCGGTTCGCCGGAGACGGCCGGATCCTCGGCGCGTACGCCATCCTGACCGGCACCGACCGCAACTGCGCCGGCGGACCAACGGTGGTGGGCCGCCGGGACACCTCGACCCGATGGCTCTCCGGCGAGGAGGTCTCCCGCGGACAGATCTGGGAGTGCGACCCGCGCGGGCAACAGCCCCCCGTGGCGCGGCCGGCGATGGGCAGGTTCACGCACGAGGCGGCCGCGGTCGATCCCGTACGCCAGGTCGTCTACCTGACCGAGGACCGCACCGACGGGTGCTTCTACCGGTTCCGGCCTACGCGATTCCCGGACCTGTCCACCGGAGTGCTGGAGGTCCTGTGTTCCTCCACGACCACCGGTCCGGTGACCTGGAAGCCGGTGCCGGACCCGTCCGCCTCCGGCACGTCGACGCGTTACCAGGTCGCCGCCGCCAAGCACTTCAACGGCGGCGAGGGCTGCTGGTACGAGGACGACACCTGCTACTTCACCACCAAGGGCGACAACCGGGTGTGGGCGTACCGGGCGGCCACCGGCGAACTCGGCCTGCTCTACGACGACGACCTGACGATCTCCGGCACGCCGTTGCGCGGCGTCGACAACATCACCATGTCGCACTCGTCGAAGGACCTGTACGTCGCCGAGGACGGCGACAACATGGAGGTCTGCGTGATCACGCCGGAGGGAGTCGTCGCCACGTTCCTGCGGCTCGAGGGGCACGCCGGGTCGGAGTTGACCGGGGTGGCCTTCAACCCGGCCGGCGACCGGCTGTACCTCTCCTCGCAACGGGGCATCGGCGGCGCCGGCGGCGTCACCTTCGAGGTGCACGGCCCCTTCCGCCGCTGACCCGCGGCGCCCCGGCCAGGCCGAAACTCGCGGCGGTGGCACTCATGCCGGTGCCGTGACCTGCCCGAGCGCCCCCGCGAGACAAGCGTCGACGTCCGTGGCGTGGTAGACCCGTTCGCTCGTCTCGATCCCGTCGAGGAACATCGCGTACACCGCCGCCATCCGCAGCGCCGCCACCGGCCGCAGCAGTTCCACGGCCCGACCCGGGTCGCACCCGGGCAGGTCGGCCCGCCACCGCGCACACCATTGCTCGACCACCGGCACCGACGAGGCGGCGTCGAGCCCTTCGACCAACCGCAGGACGTCGAAGGCCGGGTGCCCGACGAACGCGTCCCCCCAGTCGATGATCACCCTCCGTCCGGAGCCGGCGCGGACGTTGCCGGGGTGCAGGTCGCCGTGGACCAGCGTCTCCGGCAATCCGCATCCACGCACCTCCGCCAACCGCGCCTCCAGCCCCGCGAGCAGGTGCGCCACGGACGAGGTGTCGTAGGCGGCCAGCCGGCCGCGGATCCAGCCGGGCAGGGTGTGTGCGCGCAGGTCCGGCACGCCCGCCGCCACCAGTTCATCCACGTGGGGGACGGACCGCAGGTGCACCGCGTGGATGTCGGCGACCATGGGCAGCCGCTCGTCGGCACCCACCCCGTAGCGGTCCTCCCCCGGCACGTGGTCGAGCAGCATCCGACCGTCACCGTCGTCGGCGAGCAGCGTCGAGGTCCGCCCCGGCACCGTCCGACCGAGCCAGCGCAGCACCGCGGCCTCGTGCCGGAAGAAGACCGGCACCTGCTTCAGCCAGGCCGTCCCGGACGGGCCGTCGAGCCGCCAGATCGCCGACAGGTTCCAGGTGCGCTGCTGGGCGGCGGTCTCCACCGGCCGTCCGAGCCTCCGCAACTCCGCCGTGGCCCAGGCCAGGCTGCGCGCCGGGCCGCCGGGTTCGGCGTAGGGCGCGCGCAGCGGGTCCGGCGCCAGGTCGACGTGCGCCGCGACGAGCGGCGTGGCGGGTGGCTCACCGACCTGTCCGAGGTACGTCACCGGACCGCCGACCGCTCGCGGCAGGTCTCCGGCGAGCAGGCGCAGGACGGTCACCTCCACGCCGTACCGCCGGCGGGCCTCCTCCACCACGTCGCCGACCTCCTGCCACCAGGGCACGGGCACGTCGAACGGCGGCAGAGCGCCCAGCGGCGTGCCGACGGAGTCGACCAGCACCAGGGTCACGGTTCGGGACACGCCGGCACGCTACCGCCGGTCCTCACTTGGAGCGAGCGCATATCGGATGGCAAAGCATTGACGCTCGCGGCCGACAGCGCGGTCCCGTGCCGGGAGACCCGGCGCGGGACCGTCCGCGGTTGTCGTTCGTGGTCAGCGCGGTGGTCGGTCCTGCGGGGTGCTCTCGACTCGCGCGATGAGCACCTTCAGTCGCGTGATCTCCTCCGCGAGCGCGGTGCGGCCGGCGGGGGTCAGCGTGATCCAGGTACGGCCGCGGCGACCCTCGTAGCCCTTCTCGACGCCGATCAGGCCGGCCGTCTCCAGCACGCTCAGGTGCTTGGAGAGGTTGCCGGCGGTCAGGTCGAGCTGGGTGCGCAGGAAGCCGAACTCGGCCCGGCGGGCCTCGTGCGCGATGGTGAGGATGCCGAGCCGGACCCGCTGGTGCACCACGTCGTCGATGTCGGTGACCGGGTGCGCGGGTGCGGTCTCGTCCGGCGCGGGGGTGCCGGCGGAGTCGGTCATCGGGATCGCCGCAGCCGCTGGGCGAGCGCGAAGCCGGCGCTGCCCAGCAGCAGCAGGCCGCCGGTGATGGCCAGCATGGGCGCGGACTGCCACCGGCCGCCCCAGTGGACTCCCCAGCCGAAGGTGATCGGCACGAGCACCACCGTCAGGTACCCGAGGGCGAACACCAGCAGCGCGGGGTGCCGTTCCAGCCAGGCGAGCACCAGCAGGGCGAGCCCGATCCCGCCGGCCGGGGTGAGCAGCCGGAACAGGACCTGGACGGGGGTGGACGGGTCGACGAGCTGCGGGTCGGGGACGATCCACGCCCCGGCGCCGGCGGCGAGGGCGGCGAACAGCACGACCGTGAGCGCGACACCGGTGAGCACGTACGGTCGCACCCGGGCGTCCACTCCGCGGGCCCGGGCCACACGCAGGTATCCGCCGGCGATCACCACGTACGCCAGGAGCAGCGCCGCCAGCCAGTAGAGCTGCGGGACCAGCTCCCAGACCTTGCACACCTGAGCGCCGTCCACCGCGCGGCAGTCGCTGGTGACCGTGGGACCCCACCCGGAGGCGAGAATCGCGCCGAAGGTCACCACGGCCAGCACCAGCAGCGGCAGCCACGTCACCCGCTGGGTCAGCCGTACTCGGTGCGCGAGGCCGCGCATTTCAGCCAGGAGCCGGTGGGGATCGCCCCCGGCAGGAACCGCGTTGGAAGTCATGCCAACAGGTTTCCATAGCAAACCTATTGGCGCTAGCCCCAACCGCATTTGTGGGCCGCTCGGCATAGCTAGGGCGTGATCACCGCCGCTCGGGAACGGTCGGCGGCGATCCGCACCGCCAGGCCGGCGAGGACGGTTCCCATGACGTACCGCTGGACGCGCTGCCAGGTCGGACGGCCGCGCAGGAAGGCCGCGACCGAGCCGGCACCGAGCACGATCAACGTGTTCACGGTCAGCGCCACGGTGATCTGCGTGATCCCGAGCAGGAGGCTCTGTGTGGCGACCGACCCGCGCCCCGGCTCGACGAACTGCGGTAGCAGCGCCACGTACAGCACGGCGATCTTGGGGTTGAGCAGGTTCGTCACCAGGCCCATCGTGAACAGTCGCCGCGGACCGTCGGGCGGCAGCGGCTGCGGGTCGAAGGGTGACCGGCCACCCGGACGCACGGTCCGCCAGGCCAGGAAGAGCAGGTACGCGGCGCCGGCGAGCTTCACCGCCGTGTACAGCGCCGGGACCAGGACGAACACCACCGCGATCCCCGCGACGGCAGCCACCAGGTAGACCCCGAAGCCCGCGGCGACGCCTGCCAGCGAGATCAGACCGGCGCGGCGTCCCTGCGTGATCGACCGTGACACCAGGTACAGCATGTTGGGACCGGGCGTGAGCACGAGTCCCAGTGCCACGAGGGCGATACCTACCAGAGCGCCGAGGCTGATCATGAACACGATGCTATGCCGGCGCCTGTCGGGCAGTGGTGGGGTCGGCCGAGCCGGCGGCGCGGGTGGGGCGGCGGGTCAGGACCTGGGGGCCGGCAGCCGTGATGGCGACGGTGTGTTCGGAGTGGGCGGTGCGGGAGCCGTCGGCGGAGCGGATCGTCCAGCCGTCGTCGTCGAACGTGATCTTGTCGGTGGAGCGGCAGAACCAGGGTTCGATGGCGATGGTGAGACCGGGAGCGAGCTTCATGCCGCGACGGGGGCGGCCGTCGTTGGCCACGTGCGGAGCCTCGTGCATGGTGCGGCCGATGCCGTGGCCGCCGAACTCGCCGTTGACGCGATAGCCGTAGGAGCGGGCGACGTCGCCGATCGCGGCGGAGACGTCGCCGAGGCGACCGCCGGGCTGGGCGACGGCGATGGCGGCCTCCAGAGCGACCTCGGTGGCCTCGATCAGCTTCAGGTCTTCCGGGTCGGGGGTGCCGACGACGACGGAGAGCGCGGAGTCGGCGACCCAGCCGTCGATGCCGACGGCCATGTCGATGCTGAGCAGGTCACCGTCCCGCAGCACGTAGTCGTGCGGCAGGCCGTGCAGCACCGCGTCGTTGACCGACAGGCACAGCACGTTACGGAACGGGCCACGGCCGAACGAGGGGGCGTAGTCCCAGTAGCAGGACTGGGCGCCGCGTTCGGCGATCCTGCGGCGGGCGTGGTGTTCCAGGTCCATCAGGTTGACGCCGACCGCGGCGACACCGCTCAACTCGGCGAGCAGTTCGCCGACGAACTGGCCGGCCACCGCCATCCGGCCGATCTCCTCGGCGGACTTGAGCTCGATCACGACAGCCTCCCTCTCCGTATGCGGTATTTTTATACCACGCTAGGTGGGGCATCTCCGGAGGGATATCCTGCGGGCATGGTTCGCCAACCACTCACCGCCGAACAGGTCGCCGCCGGCCAGCGCCTCGGAGTCGCCCTCCGGGCCGCGCGGGCCGGCCGCAGCCTCGTCGAGGTGGCCCTGGCAGCCGGCATCTCCCCCGAGACGCTGCGCAAGATCGAGGCGGGTCGCCTTCCCGCACCGGCGTTCGGCACCGTGGTCTGCCTCAGCCAGGCCCTCGACGTCCCCCTCGGCGACCTGGCCGACGTCTGGCTGGCCGACATGCCCGTCCGCCAGGCGTCCTAGAGACCAGCCGCCCGGGCACTTCAGTAGAAGATCCATTCCAGGGTTTCGTGCGGGCTTGCCAGCGACGCGCCGCGTCCCCGCGAGCCTGGTCGCCCCAGGTGGCGCTGGCCGCACCCGCTCTCGCCGGCTGGTCACCGGCGCCAGCGCCAGTGACCGGCCGACACGAACCGGGCCAGGGCCGCGATGACATGGGCGGCATCCCGCCCGACTCCTCGTAGCGTGTTGGACGAGAACGTCCGTTGAAATTCCAGGCCAAGATAGGCCAGGCCGGGATGGGTGGTGGAGAGTCCACCCGCGTGCGCGGGCATGCCCTGCCGCAGGGTCTCGAGCGGAGCCAGGTACCCGAGGTCGGGCCGGTAGCCGGTCGCGAAGATCACCGCGTCGACAGGTTCGGATGCGCCGTCGGGCCAGATCACACCATCGGGGGTGAAGGCGGTGAACATCTCCCGGCGGGTCAGCAGCCCGCGGGCGAGGGCGTCGCGGTAGACGCCGGTGTCGAGCACCGAGGCGTGGCGGACAAGGCGGGTGAGCAGCCATCGCGGCATGCGGTCCCCGCCGGTGACCTGCAGCCAGTAGTGCAGGTCACGTCCTCGGATGCGCTGCGGTACGAACTGGATCGGTGCCCGGGCGGCGAGGGTGACGGTGCCGTGGTGGGCCAGTTCGTGGGCGACCTGGACAGCGGAGTTCCCGGCGCCGACGACGACGATTCGCTTGCCCACGTAGGGCTCCGGCCGGCGGTAGTGCGCGACGTGGGTCAACTCCCCGGCGTAGTTGGACCGTCCCGCAAGCAGGGGCACGTACGGATTCCCGAAGGACCCGCTGGCGGCGACGATGCCGGCGGCCGCGAGTTCGTCACCGGTGTCGGTGTGGACCAGGTAACCGCCCCCGGGGCGCGGGCGAACGGCGGTGACGCGGACTCCGGTGCGTATCTCGGCGTCGATGGTGGTGGCGTAGCGCCGCAGGTAGTCGACCACCTCGTCGCGGGTCGGGTAACGGTCCGGGTCTCCCCCGCCGACGGTCGTGCCGGGCAGAGCGCTGTAGCGGGCCGGCGAGAAGAGGGTGAGGCTGTCGTAGTAGCCCGGCCAGGAGCCGACAGGTTCGGCGCCGGCGTGCAGGACGGTGGGACGCAGGCCTGCTGCGACAGCGGCGTTCGCGGCGGCAAGGCCGGACTGTCCGCCGCCGATGACGATCAGAGGGGCTGGAGAGATGCTCACCTCATCATCGTATCGTCGTTTTGTTGAATGACAATTTGATGGTGGTGCGGGAAGGTATGAGGCATGGAGCAGTCGACGTCGGAGCATGCTCCGCAAGCGTCCGGGCGCGGGGACCAGAGCGGCGCACCTGCGGCACTGGCGGAGGACACGCAGGAGTTCCTCAAGGCGTTGGGCAGCCCCACCCGGCAGCGGATCATGATGCTGTTCGCCCAGGGCGCCGAACTGTCGGTCGGGGAGATCGCGGAGCGGGTGGGAATCAGCCAGGCGACGGCGTCGCAACAGTTGGCCCTCCTGCGACGGGGCCGGGTGGTGACGTCGCGTCGTGCCGGAAAGACGGTCTACTACCGGGCGGACCGCGAGGGTGTGCTCACCGCGTTGACGGACCTGAGGTCATACCTGCTCACCTGCTGCTGACCGCGACGAGGGTGCCCTCCTCGCAGGAGGGGCACGGCCGACGAACCTCAACGCTCATGGCGACGCGTGCTGCGCAGCCGCCGCCACTCACCACGTGTCGCTGGCGCCGCCTCCGCCGGAGGCGCCGCCGCCAC
>NZ_JBFAMU010000080.1:0-15090 GCF_040656655.1 Micromonospora sp. NPDC049799 | reverse complement strand
GGTCCGGCGGTGCCGCCCCAGCCGCCGACGTCCGTGCGGACGGCGGCGGCGAGCTGGGCGGCTTCGTCGCGCAGGCTTGCGGCGACGTTGCGCCAGGTCTGTGCGTGGGCGGTGATCTGGGCAGGATCGCCGGCGAGCCAGTCCAGAGCCTCGCTGAGCGGCTTGACGTGCTCGATCAGCCAGGCGATGCCGTACTGGAGGAGGGCACCGACCGGGTCGGAGACGAAGGCGAGGGCATCGAGTCCGGCGCTGACCACGCCGAGGCTGCCGTCGATCCAACTGCCGCTGTGTACGCCTTGGGCGATGAGTTCGATGTCCTCGAGGATCCAGATGCCGGCCCAGGCACTGGGCGGGGTGTCGGTGACGGGGGCGACCAGCGGGTTGGCGGTCACCGGCCATCCCGTGCCCGAAGAAGTAGTTGTTCGGCGTGGACGTCGGAGGCTCGGTAGTTGGCCGCGCTGGTCCGTAGTCGGCCGGCCGTGTCGCGGACCGAGCCGACGGCGGTGCCGATGCCCTCGACGAGCGTCCGCTGGAGCCCGTCGAGCAGCAGCGGCATGATCGCGCACAACTGTCCGTACGCGTCGGTGCCGAGCCGGACGTGCTGACCTGCCTGCCGGGCGGTGTCGAGGTCGTCGGCACTGCGGTCGAGGCGGGTGGCATGGCGGATCAGGTCGTCGGGGTCGACCCGGATGCCGTCACCGGCCGGCATCCGATGGTCCCTGGTCAGGGTCCAGTCGATGCCAGTACGAGGCGACGAGCGCCGCCGCCGTCGGATCGCCGGCACCGAGGGCCTGCGTGGTGATCTCGGTGACCTGCCGCAGCAGGTCGTGACGGGCGGCCAGGGCGGTCTGGAGGATCTGCCGCGCGGTGAGTGCCGCGGCGTGCTGCCGGGTGCGTTCGTCGAGCCGCAGATCGGTCAGCAGGCCGGCCGAGTCGACGGTGACCTCGACCATTCGGTCCGGGCTGCGGGCGTTGCCGGTCAGCGCCTGGATCTGCGCGGCCAGCGCCCTTGCCCGGGCCGCCCGTTCGGCGATGGAGGACTCCCAGTCGTCGATCCGTCGCGCCGTCGCGTCGAGCGCGGCCTCGTCTGCCCACATGCGTGACCCTCCGGCGCACCGACGTAGCCGGTCGTCGATGTCGCCGTCACGTTATCAATCGGTGGCGCTGCGTGCTGTCCCGGCGGTCTGCCGGGGGAGTCAGCGGGCTGCGGCGTAGCAGCGCTCGCGCTCCTGCTCCCACAGCACATCGTCGGTGAGGTCCTTGTATTCCTCCCGCATGCGGCGGGCCAACCCGTAGAAACCCTCGTGTGGACGCCGGGTGTCCTTGCCGACGACGAGCGCGCTCCAGATGGGCTCGCTGAGCCCCGCTGCCCGGACCGAGACCTTTTCCAACTGGGGGCCCAGGTAGTGAGGAAGCACTCCGACTCGCCTGCCGAGCGGACCGTACTCGATGAGCCCCTGGGCGACGGCTACTCCGTAGAGAATGTCGGCGATGCGATCGACGCGGTCCATCTGGAAGGTCTCCGGCATGGCTGCAGAGGCTACGGGTACTGGCGGCCATCCTCAATGGTGGGTCAGGGCTGTCCACAGCAGCGCGGCTGCTCGTGCTGCCGCAGACCGACACGGGGGAGGCCACCGTCTCGGCAGAGGACGACCAGAAGGTACGCCCAACCGGTGGCTCAACTGACCGTTGTGCTGAGGCAGCAGTAATCATCGGGCCGCTAACGTGCGCAGCACGGGAGGTGTTCGGGATGGCCGGTCGGCGTTGGTACGCGTGGTTCGAAGAGGAGCACCTTGTCGTCCGGCGTCGGCGGCTGCTGCCCTGGCTGCAGGCGGACGCCAGGCGGATACCGCTGGCCACGGTCCTCGACATCGGGTCGCTCACCGCAGCCGACCATGCGAAGCGGCGCGCGCAACTCACCGTTCAGGACCCGTCGGCACCGCACCTGACCGAGGTCATCCCGGTCAGGTTCACGCCTCAACAGTGGGAGCATGCCGGCTGGTTCCTGCGGGAACGGCACGCGGCACCGACCGAGCCCCCACAGCCCGGCGAGGACGCCTCGTCGGGAGGGGCTGCCTCGCCCCGCCCGACTGTCGACGTCCCGCCACAGTCGCGGCGACGAGCGCAGCCCACGGCCGCTCTGCAAGCCCATGTCGCGGCCAAGCCGGCGGCGACGCCCGCCACCCCCGGCCGAACCGTAGGAGCCTCGTCGACGCCGTCGCCCAGAGCGACTGGCGCATCGACTACCCCGGTGATGCGGGCCGACGATGGCAAGAGGCCGGTGTGGTTGTGGCGCCAGAATGGGATGATCCACGCTTCCCTCGTTCCGGTGGGTAACGCCTCGCAGCACCGGCTGAGCCCCGCCGATTGCGCCCATCTCCTGCTCGCTGACCCGTCCTGGGCGATGCCGGCGATCCGTGCGTTGACCGGTGTCGCCGACAGTCAGCAGGCGCTGGCCCGCTTGCGGAGCTGGCGAGGGTCGGACCGGGTCGTCGTCAACCTGAGTGCCTCCGACCTCGCCGGGCGGCGGGTCACCGAGGCCCTGCAGAAGCCGGGCCGGAGCAACGTCGACGGCACCGTCCGGACCGTATCCGGCGGCCTTCCGAGTCTGAACAAGCGCCGCCGGTGAGCACGAGCCACGGAGACGCCGGCTCGCGCCCGGCTGGCGACCTCCGCCAGTGCTCGGACGCGAGGCCGGCGTCTCCGTCGTTCCTCAGGCGGCCAGCGAGCCCAGGCTGAAGCCGTCGAGCAGGTTGATGAGGTCGTCGTCGCGGGTCACCTCGTAGCCATGCTCCCGCAGCTCCGGCACCAGTTCACCCTCGCGGTCGAGCGGAATCTCGAGGTACTCACCGTTGTGCACCGTGTACACGACTTTGCCGTACTGGTCCTGCAGGTCCTCCGGCAGCACGTCGAACGCCCGCGTCGTGACCATCGGGGGCCAGTACCCCTCCACGACTGCACCCACCTCGGTGATCTTGAACGGCTTGTCGTCGGCGTAGGCGTCGTCGTCCGGCTCGTAGCAGTCGGGGCCGGCGGGGTTGTCCAGGTGCGTCATCTGGACCTGCCGGGCCTCGCCCCACGTACGCGCGGAGGCGAGCGCTCTGATCTCCGCGCCCTCCTCGGTCGCGGTGTCGGCATCGGCGAAGGCGAGACAGTCGTGATGGGTGGCGTGGCCGTAGACCAGGCGCCGGGTGGTCGGGTGGTGCGTCGTCATGGCGCACATCCTGCCTCAGGGGTGCGACGTCCAAGATCGTCATACGGCCGGGGGCGGATCCACCGGTCGGCTGATCGTCAGGCTGGCCCTTCCTGGCCCCGCCACCTGGAGCAACGCCCGTTCCGGCAGCGTCTTCGTATGCGATAGCGTGCGCTCGTGACCAGGGAGCGACCGCGTCCGGACGACGAACCGGCGACGGGCAAGCCGCCTGCGCCTCGGCGTGAACAGAGCAGGTTCTCTGACTGGGGGCCCGACTACGGCCCCGAGATCATCGACGGCTACGAGGAACCACCGTACGACGAGCCGGATCCCCGGTAGGGAATCAACCGAGTTCGCGGTCCGCGGGTCGCTGTCGAGGACCCAGGTGAGAGCCCGCGCGAGCGCGGAGAAGCCCTCGTGCGGCCGGCGGCCGTCCTCGGCGCGTCCCTCCTCGGCTGCCATCTCACTGGTACGGTCTCGCGCAGGAGGCTCCGCATGTCCGGCTCGGACGAGCACTGGCCGTGGTTCGTGCCCACAGCCGGAGACCTGGAGGCACCGGTGCCGAGACCTCCGCGCCGAACGGTGGCAGCGGTGGTGATGAGCCTGATCGGCGCTGTTTCTGGAATGGTCCTGTCAATTACTCCGCTGGCACTCATTCATCAGTACGTGGAGGTGTTCGCGGCCACCGCGACACCGGACAGCGGGTTCAACATCTATACCCTCGGGGCGCTGGCCTGCTTAGCGCTCGGCGGCTTCCTGCTGGTGAGCGCCCTTGTGTCGTTGTTCTTCCGGCAGGCGCGGGCGCTCGGTATCGGGTACCTGTCTGGACTCGTAGCCGGACCTGTCGCCTTCATGGTCGTCGTTGCGGTCACGAGGCTAGCCGCGTAGGGCCGCTCATGGCGGCACGACGGCGAGTGCTCCCGCCGCCTGCGCCGTTGACTGGAAGCCGGCACGCTCCGATCCCTTGCCCCCGGAGTGCCCCGTAGCTTACCTTCGCCTTTAGGTCAATCGCTGCAGATATTCTTCAGCGCACCTTCCGGCATGGAGGGCACATGAAAAGACGAGTGCTAGCCGCCCTGACCGCCACCGTCCTCGCGCTAAGCATGGCCACCCCCGCGAACGCGGGCCTGGAAACGGAACAACCCACCCAGCAGTGGCGCAGCTACTGGGTCGACGCGTTCAACGAGGGCATCTACAACCCCGCACAGGTCACCAAGCTCGTGCAGGACGCCAAGAAGATCAACGCCAACGCACTGATCGTCCAGATCGCCCGGCGCTACGACTGCTTCTGCAACCGGGCGCTCTACCCGCGTACCGACGCGGGGATCGCACCACGGCCCTACGACCCGCTCGACGAGATGATCGCGCAGGGGCACGCGGCGGGCATGGAGGTGCATGCCTGGGTCAACGTCAACACGATGTGGAACTCGGCCACACCACACTCCTCACCCGAGCATGTCTTCAACAAGCACGGTCGGTCGGCCACCGGGGCTGACCGCTGGCTCAACAAGCGCTACGACGGCCTCGAACTCATGGGCGCCAACGCCTACATGGACCCTGCCAACCCGGGCGCGGTCAACTACATCGTCTCGGCGATCCAGAGCATCGTGCGTGAGTACGACGTCGACGGGGTCAACCTCGACTACGTGCGCTACCCCGACTTCAACTCCACCACCACGCACAGCGACTGGGGCTACAGCGAGACCTCGCTGGCCCGCTTCCGCGCCGCCACCGGCCGCACCGACACACCGCTACCCTCCGACCCGCAGTTCTCGGACTGGCGGCGTACCCAGATGACCAACCTGGTCCGCAAGATCTACCTCGGCATGTGGGAGGTGGATCCGCAGGCGCGCCTGTCGATGGACGGCATCACCTACAGCTACGGGCCGCAGACCATGGGCGGCTGGGAGAAGACCCGGCCGTACGCCGAGGTGTTGCAGGACTGGAAGGGCTGGATGGCCGAGGGGATCATGGACACGGTCGTCGCTATGAACTACAAGCGCAACTGGATGCCCGACCAGAAGCAGATGTACGACGAGTGGACCGAGGTGCTCGCCGACTGGCAGGGCGACCGACAGGCGGTGATCGGGCCGGCCCTGTACCTGAACGACATCCCCGACAGCGTCGAGCAGGTGCGCCGGGCGCTCGCCCCCACCGCGGCGGGCAACACCCCCGCCGGCTGGAGCGGCTACTCGTACGCCAATCCGACCCGCGCCGGAGTCAGCCAGCCGCTGTCCTTCCGCAACGCGGAGCGGGACAGGCTGGCCCAGGCGCTGACCACCGGGCCGGGCGCTCCGTTCGCCAACGAGGTGGCGGTGCCGGTGATGCCGTGGAAGGCGACCCCCGCCGAGGGGCACGTGTCCGGCCGCGTTGCGCTGCGCACCGGCGCGCCGCTGGATCAGGCGACCGTCACCCTGCGGCCGCTGACCACCGACGGTGAGCCGATCACCCGGCCTACCGACGGCGACGGCTGGTTCGGCTTCGTGCACCTGCGTCCCGGGACCTATCTGGTACAGGTCGACCTGCCCAACGGCGTCGTCGGCCAGCCGGTCGCGGTAGCTGAGGTCCGCGCCGGCGCGATCTCCACGGTGGACCTGACCCGTCTCGTCCAGTTGTAGACCGCCTGGTTCCCGCCCATCCGGAGGTCGGATGGGCGGGAACCGACCTCAACTCCGTGCGCAGGGCCGGACCGCGGCGGGTGCCGCCGGGTCCGGCCGGTCACGGCGTCACGGGCAGGGCCGTCCCACGCAGACGTCGATGATCTTGCCGGTGAGAACGCGATCCAGAACCGTCGTCGACGATTCGATGGAAAACTAATCGTGGCCGCGGCCCGGCGATCCGGACACGCTGTGGACATGAAGACATTCGTCAAAGCACTGGCCGCGCTCGGCGCGGCGCTGATGGTGGCGACCGCCCCCGCGACTGCGGCCTCGGGCGAAGCCGCGGCCGGCGGGAACTCCGGCTGGATGCCGTTCCAGACCCCGTCGTTCACCCTGCCCGCCGGTCTGGCCTGCTCGTTCGAACTCCATGGCGAGGTCGTGTACGACCACGAGTTCACCCGGGTCCTCGAGACGTTCCCAGACGGCAGCCCCAAGGTGCAGGAGTTCCAGGGCTCGCTGGGCGTCGTGTTCACGAACGTGGAGACCGGCGAGGCGGCCCGGCGCGACGGATCCGGCACGCTGCGGGCGACCCGGGACGGAGACGGCGGCACCGAGTTCGTGTTCCAGGGCAACGGCATCGCGGGCATCACGGCCGGCAGTCCGTCGCCCGGAGTCTACGTGGTGTCGGGCCACAACGTGCTCGTCGCGCATCCGGACGGATCGAGGGAGTTCACCGTGGTTCAGGGCACGCTCGAGAACATGTGCCAGACTCTGGCCTGATGATCCGGCTACCGGGATGCGGGCCAGTGTTCCGCCCTTCAGGGCGGGGGTGATGGTCCGTGCGGGGAGGGCCGCCAAGGCCCGAGCGGTGCCTTAGACCGGGCGGTTCTGCTGCTCGATGTACTGACGCACGACACTCAGCGGTGCGCCGCCGGCGGAGCCTGCGAGGTACGAATCCGACCAGAGCTTGTGAGGCTGTTGACCAGTTTCGCCAGGGCGACCTTGGGCGGGAAATTGACGAGCAGGTGGACGTGGTTGTTCTCGCCGTTGAACTCGACCAGCTCGGTCTTGAAGTCCGCGCACACCGCCCGCATGATCTCCTGCATTCGGGTGAGGTGCGCGTCGCCGAACACGTTGTGCCGGACTTTGGTTCACGAAGGCCAATGTCGGCGTGCTGAGCGAACACGCAGTGTCTACCTGTGCGGATGCCTTCGAGTTCAGTACGGTGCACGGGTGCAGCTGCGTTACAACTACCGCGTCTATCCGACGCCGAGTCAGCAGCAGGCGCTGGCTCGGGCGTTCGGGTGTGCCCGGGTGGTGTTCAACGACGGCCTGCGCGCACGGCAGGAAGCGCGGGCGCAGGGTCTGTCGTATCTGTCGGACGCCGAGTTGTCCAAGCGGGTGACCGCGGCCAAGGCCACACCCGAGCGAGCCTGGTTGGGTGAGGTTTCCTCGGTCGTCCTGCAACAAGCTCTGGCCGATCTGAACGTGGCGTACCGCAACTTCTTCGCCTCGATCTCGGGCGAGCGCAGGGGCCGCACGGTGGCACCGCCGCGGTTCCGCTCGCGCAAGGACAACCGGCAGGCGATCCGGTTCACCGCCAACGCCCGGTTCAAGGTCCTGGACAACGGCCGGCTGCGGCTGCCGAAGATCGGTGACGTGCAGGTGCGCTGGTCCCGGAGGTTGCCCTCGGCGCCTTCCAGCGTGACGATCATCAGGGACGCAGCAGGCCGGTGCTTCGCCTCGTTCGTCGTGCAGGCCACCGACGAGGCGTTGCCGTCCTCGGATTCCGAGATCGGCATCGACCTGGGCCTGGCTCACTTCGCGGTCCTGTCGAACGGTACGAAGGTTTCCGCCCCGAAGTTCCTGCGCCGCGCGGCCCGCAAGCTGCGCCGGTTGCAGCAAGACCTGTCCCGCAAGATGAAGGGATCGAACAACCGCAAGAAGGCCGTCGTGACCCTCGCCCGCGCTCATGCGCGAGTGGCCGACACCCGGCGCGACTGGCAGCACAAGCTCTCGACACAGATCATCCGCGACAACCAAGCGGTGTACGTCGAGGACCTGTGCGTCGTCGGTCTCGGCCGGACCCGGCTGGCGAAGTCCGTGCACGACGCCGGTTGGGCGGCGTTCACGCGCATGTTGACGTACAAGGCCGCCCGGTACGGGCGCACCTTCGCAAAGATCGACCGGTTCGCGCCCACGTCGCAGACGTGCTCGGCGTGCGGCCGGCTCGACGGTCCCAAGCCGCTGAACGTCCGGTCGTGGACCTGCCCATGCGGGGCCGTCCACGACCGGGACGTCAACGCGGCGATCAACGTGTTGGCCCAGGGACGCTGGGACAACTCAAACGCCTGTGGAGCGCAGGTAAGACCGGCACTCGTGCCGGCACCGCGCGAGGAAGCAGGAATCCGCCCGGACGCCGCGTGTTCCACGCGCAGCGTGGAGGGAACCTCCGTCCTTTAGGGCGGAGAGATCGTCAATCCGCGCGGTCGTCCCGCCTAGCGGACACATCGCGGAGTTTCTGTTCGTCGGAGCGACGGCCACCACGACGACCATCGAGCAGCAGCTCCACCTTGTCGCCAACTGGCCGCTAGAGCACTTTGTCAGCGAGTTGGCGGAAGCCCGGCGCGGGGTCGGCCTGTCGACCGCCGCGCGCCGGCTCGTCGACCTGGGCGCGGACGGTCCGCCGCGGGTGGCCGACGCGCTCGAGCAGTATTGGCGGGTCGCCGTCGCGCCTACTGGCCGAAACTGCGCGCGGTCCTGGACGCCGACGTCGCCTATCGGGTCGGCAAGCTCGCCCGGGGCGGCATCGCAGAGCTGATGCAGGATCTGCACCCGTCGATCGAACTGACCGAGAACGCGATCACGGTCGCCAGCCTCGTCGACGGCGACGGTGGCGGTCTGACGCTGGTGCCGTGCATGTTCATCTGGCCGCATCTCTGGGTCGAGCTCGGCCTGGCCGGTGAGCCGAGCCTAACGTACGGCGCGCGCGGCATCGGCACGCTGTGGCAGGACGGCGACGGCGACACCGAGGAGGAGAACGCGCTCGGCGCGCTGCTCGGCCGGTCCCGCGCTGAGATCCTCGTCAGCCTCCGGCTGCCGCGGTCGACGACCGACCTGGCCCGCTCGCTCGGTCTAGCCCCGCCGACCGTCAGCTCGCACCTGGCGA
Source organism: Micromonospora sp. NPDC049799 (assembly GCF_040656655.1). Lineage (NCBI taxonomy): Bacteria > Bacillati > Actinomycetota > Actinomycetes > Micromonosporales > Micromonosporaceae > Micromonospora > Micromonospora sp. NPDC049799. The sequence continues at coordinate 6,128 of NZ_JBFAMU010000080.1, read as the reverse complement.
TCCTGCGGCGCAGCGGCCTGGTCACCTGCTGGCGCAGCGGGCGGCGGGTGCTGTACCAGCGCACCGTGGTGGCGTCCACGATCGTCGCGGCGTGCGGTCACGACAACGGCGCAAGCGGCGACGGCCGTACAGCAGCGTCGTCGCTCGGATGATCGCCTCGGCGTGCCTGTCCGTTCGAAAGCCGGATCTCTGAAGGCGGGACCTCCCTGCCACTGAGCTTGATCGAGAACCAGCAGGGCCAGACCTAGGGGTGTCGCCGCGCTGCCTGCTGCGCGCCGATCATGATGGCGAGTGCTCCCGCCGGCTGCGCCGCTGCCCCGGCCTCTCCTGCCGTCCGGTTGCGGACCGAGTATCCGGGTCTACTGACCGTGACGGTTGCAGCCTCAACTCAACCCCCGCCGTGATCTTGGAACGGCCCCTCCGATCAGGTACCGTCCCTTGTCGCACCGCTTTCGCACAACCCTGGCTGCCCGTCGTACGGGGGCTGATTCGGAGGGACGCAGCGTGACTTTCCATAGCGCAGTCCGTAAGGCTGGACTCATCGTGGCGATCGGCGCGCTCGCCCTGAGCGCCGGATGCGCCAAGAAGGACGAGGGCGAGGTCCAGGCCGGGGGCGTCAAGCTGATCGAGAAGGGCAAGCTGACCGTCTGCACCCACCTGCCGTACGCGCCGTTCCAGTCGAAGGACGCCAGCGGCAAGGTGGTCGGGTTCGACGTCGAGGTGATGGACCTCGTCGCCAAGGAGCTGGGCGTCGAGCAGACGATCGTCGACACCCCGTTCGAGGGGATCAAGTCCGGCCAGGACCTGAACACGGGCAAGTGCGACGCGGCCGCCGCCGGTATGACGATCACCGAAGAACGGCAGAAGGTGATGAACTTCTCTGATCCGTACTTCGACGCAACTCAGGCACTGCTGGTCAAGACCGGCAAGCCGTACAAGTCGCTCGACGACCTCAAGGGCAAGAAGCTCGGCATCCAGGCGTCGACCACGGGTCGTGACTACGCGAAGAAGTTCGAGAAGGAGAAGAGCCTCCAGCTCGTCGAGTTCGAGGATCTCGCCGCGCTGCAGCAGGCCCTCGCCAACGGCCAGGTCGAGGCCGCCATCAACGACCTGCCGGTCTGGACCGAGTACATCAAGGAGAACCCGGGCGGGTTCGAGGTGACCGCCGAGTTCGACACCGGCGAGCAGTACGGGTTCTCGGTGAAGAAGGACGGCAACCCGGAGCTGCTCAAGAAGATCAACGAGGTGCTGGCCAAGGCCAAGCAGGACGGCACCTACGACAAGATCTACGAGAAGTGGATCGGCAAGCAGCCGGCCAAGTGATCGGACCTCGTGGCAGGAGGGCGCGCGCCCGGCGCGCGCCCTCCGCGTGGGCAAGGAGCATCGAACGGTGAAGCTGCGACGCCGCCAGCGGGAGCGGCTGTCCCTCTGGCTCCAGTACCTGGCCTTTGTCGCCGTCATCGCCGCGGTGATCTTCGCCGCGGACTGGGACAGGCTGCGAGAGGCGTTCTTCCGCGTCGACATCATCAAGGCGATGTTCCCGACGATCATCACCGTCGCGCTGCGCAACACGATCCTCTACACGCTGGGCGCCTTCGCCTTCGGCCTCGTGTTCGGCACCATCCTCGCGCTGATGCGGCTGTCCCGGGTGGCGCCGTACCGCTGGGTGGCCACGGCGTACATCGAGCTGTTCCGGGGTCTGCCCGCGCTGCTGGTGCTCTTCCTCGTCGGGTACGGCATTCCCATCGCCTTCCCCGAGCGGGAGATCCCGGGCGGCGTGTTCGGTTCGATCGCGATCGGTCTCGGCTTGACCGCCGCCGCGTACATGGCGGAGACCATCCGGGCCGGCATCCAGGCGGTGCCGAAGGGACAGATGGAGGCGGCGCGCACTCTCGGCATGTCGCACTTCACCGCGATGCGCACCATCGTCATCCCGCAGGCGTTCCGGATCGTGATCCCGCCGCTGACGAACGAACTCATCCTGCTCACCAAGGACTCGTCGCTTGCCTACGTGCTCGGCGTGACGGCGTCGACCATCGAGATCACCAAGTTCGGTCGGGACACGCTGAACGACCGGGTGAACGCCACGCCGCTGCTGGTGGCCGGCTTCACCTACCTGATCATCACCCTGCCCCTGTCCCAGGTGGTACGACGCCTCGAACTCCGCTACGCCAAGGCTCGGTGACCCACATGACGACTACCCAATCCCGGCCCGCCGTCGAGATCCGCGACCTGCACAAGTCCTTCGGCCCCCTCGAAGTGCTCAAGGGCATCGACTTCGAGGTCGGCCACGGCGAAGTGGTCTGCGTCATCGGGCCGTCCGGTTCCGGCAAGTCGACGCTGCTGCGCTGCGTCAACCTGCTGGAGGAGCCGACCGCCGGCAAGATCTGGGTGAACGGGATCGAGATGACCGACCCGGACGTCGAGATCGACTCGGTACGCCGCGGCATCGGCATGGTCTTCCAGTCGTTCAACCTCTTCCCGCATCTGACCGTGCTGAACAACCTCACCATCGCCCAACGCCGGGTGCTCCGGCGCGGCCGCGCCGACGCCGAGCGGATCGCGCGGGACAACCTGGAGCGGGTCGGCCTGGCCGACAAGGCCGACGCGTTCCCGGCGCAGCTCTCCGGCGGGCAGCAGCAGCGAGCGGCCATCGCCCGATCGCTGTCGATGGAGCCCAAGCTGATGCTCTTCGACGAGCCGACCTCCGCACTCGACCCGGAACTCGTCGGCGACGTGCTCACCGTCATGCGCACGCTCGCCGAGGACGGCATGACGATGATGGTGGTCACCCACGAGATGGCGTTCGCCCGGGACGTCGCCGACCGTGTCGTCTTCATGGACGGCGGCGTCGTGGTCGAGCAGGGGTCGCCGCAGGAGGTGCTCGGCGCCCCGCGGCACGAACGGACCCGCTCTTTCCTCGCCCGGGTCCTCGACCCGACCCATGTCGCGCAGCTCGGTCAGCCCGACCAGTCCCCGGAGCCACCGGAGGCGCCTCGCCTGCCGGCCGACGACCGCCACAACCTGTGACAGCCGGACTCCCCGTCTGAGGCGAGGGCTGCCACAGCTCGTCGTCGTGCCGCCGCCGGACTGGGCCCGCGACTGGGGACGATTGAGATCGGCCGGGCGCTGCAGCGCTGCGCACGTGACGGGCGGCACTCATTCTCCCCGCCGCTTGTTGCAGCCGATCTGCCGGCCGCGCAGGGCGCGGCCGGGCGGCGGTTGGTGTCGGGCCGTCAGCTGAGGCGGGCCGACTCGTGGAGGTGGTCGAAGATGACCTGGTCGACCGGCGAGACGCGGTCGCAGTCCCGGTAGGTGAGCCAGGCGATCTCCTCGATCTCGCTGGCCGGCTGGAGGGCACCTCGGTAATCGGCCGTGTAACAGGTCATCCGCACGGTTGTGCCGTCCGGGTGTCCGTGCGCCTGGGCATGGAAGGTTCCGAGGTGTTCGGCGCTGTCGGCGACGATGTCGACGCTCAGTTCTTCACGGATCTCGCGGGTGAGGGTGTCGAGGTCGTTCTCGCCGGGTTCGCGCTTGCCGCCGGGGATGTAGTAGACGTCCTTGCCGCGGGAGCGGGAACTGAGGATGGCGCCGTTCTCCAACCGGATCCAGGCGACCTTGTCGATGCAGTCGTGCAACGGGGCATGACCGTGGACTGGGCGGTACGTCGTCATGGCGCACATCCTGCCTCAGGCGTACGACGTCCAAGATCGGCATACGGCCGGGGACCCGTCCACCGGTCGGGGGACCGCTAGGCTGGCCCTCCTGCCGGGCGGTGACCAGCGGACTCTCCGGGTAGAACGCCTCGCTCACCACGTGGTTGATGTCGCCACGCATGCGGTACTGCTCGGTGAGCGCCGCAAGCCGACCCGGCGCTATCCACCAGGTCGCGAAACAGCAGAGCGGACTGGGCCGGCGGAGAACTTTTTCTGCTCGACACCTCCCGCATCGGTGCGAGGACCGCTCGGAAACAGGGCATGTCCTCTCGGTACAACCTCATGCACGCACAACTCGTCGCCGGGCTTCTCGCCGACTCCGCCGGTGACGTGTCCAGCCTCGGTGTCATCTCGCCCTTCGCCGCACAGGCCCGCCTGCTGGACTCGCTCCTTCCGGCATCGGACCTGGAAGACTGGGCCGCCTCGACTGTGCACCGGTTCCAGGGTGGCGAGCGGGACATCGTCGTCTACGACACCGTCGATACCGGCACCGGCGTACGTCCGCTGCACCGTTGGTTCACCGAGGGCGAGTCCGGCGGTGACGGGGCCCGGCTGCTGAACGTTGCCGCCAGCCGCGCTCGCGACCACCTTGTGGTCGTCGCGGCTCTGGACCAACTGCACCGCAGCCGTACCACTCAGGACGCGGTGTGGCAGTTCTTCGCGAAGCTCTTCGAGCGGGGCCAGGTGGTTTCGTGGGAGACGGCGCTCGACGACTCGTCCGCGACCCACCGGGTGACCGGGCCCGTGACGGAGCGTCTCCGCGACGACTTCGCTGGCGCCGGGACCGTGGAGATGTGGCTGCCCCGGGCGCCGCTGGTCGGGCTGCGGTCGCTGATCCCGTTGCTCAAATTGCTCGCTGAGCAGGACGTGGCGAACGAGCCGGTGACGATCTGGGTCGAGCCGGACCCGGACGGCTACCTCTCGGCCGAGGCGACGGAGGCCAAGCGCGGCGGCGTGAACATCCGCCCCTGTTTGCCGATCCTCGAATCCAGCGCCGTCATCGACGACGTGGTGTGGACGTCGACCGGATCGCTGCTGAGCCCCGATCCCGGTATCGTCCTGCGGACCCGGCACGCGGCCTTCGCCGACGCGGTGCGGCGGGCGCAACGGCGACGGCCCGGCCTCGCACCCGGCAGCGGGCAACTGGGCGATGATTGTGGTCGCTGCTCCCGTACCTTGGTCCGGTTCGAGGTGGGCCGGCGTGGCCTGCCGACCGTCGGTTACGGCTGCATGTACTGCGACAGCGCAAAGCGCAGGCAGAGCCGCGAGGTGTCGGAGAGGCACCTGAGCTGGGGACGTCCCTGATGCCTCATGGAGCCGACGGAGCCTGGTGGCTGCCAGGCGAGGGATGGCCAGGCCGGGCATTCCGATCTCCGTTAGCGTGCGCTCGTGGCCACTGAGCGACCGCGTCCGGACGACGATCCGGCAACGGAGAAGCATGCGCCACCACGGCGCGTACGAAGCAGGTTCTCCGATTGGGGTCCTGACTACGCCCCGGAGCTCATCGACGGCTACGAGGAGCCCCCGTACGGCGAGCCGGAAAGCTAGCGGGGTAGGGGCTTGCGGTACGAGATTCACTTCGAGAACGAGCTGCCCATCGAGGCTCTGCGCCGCTTCCTGCGTCAGGACTACGGCATCGCTCCGGACGCCCTCTACGTCGGGCGGATCGAGGACCGGGCGGTGGACGCCCCGCGACCGGTCGCCATGCTCATCCCGCCCGACGAGGACGAGGGCTTTGGCTGGATTCTCACCGGTGACACCGAACTCGCGGACGCCACGGGTCAGAACGAGCGAGATCTCGCTGCCACGCTGGCCCACACCTTCGGCGTGCGCGCCCTGGTCGACGACGGCAGCATCCACCCCGACCGGTGGCTGCTGGTCAGCACGGACGGGAGCAGTGGACGCGTCACCATCGACGAGGACGCGGCGGCGGACGGCGACCTCCGCATCGTGCACGCTTTGGAGCCCATCAGTGGTGAGCCGCAGCTCGCCGTGGTGCCGCCACCGGACTGGGCCCGCGACTGGTGACGATCGACTCGTAGGCCGGTGTCGACGGTCCCGACGGCGGCGCCGGTGACACGCCACCACTGACACGCCTGCCCGACGCGGTGCATCGCTGCGCTGGCGCGTCTGGGCCATGGCCCAACTGCGCCAGCACATTACGTTGCTGCAACCCGAAGATCGCTCGGAAGATCCTGGGCACTCGCCACACTCCATCCGCCCAGGAAGGGACCTCCTTGCGTCCTCTACCGAAACGCAGATCGGGGCTGATCGCGCTCGGCGTGGTCACCGCCCTGACCCTGTCCGGCGCGCCGGCCACCGGTGCGGCACCGGCCGGCCCGTCCGGGCCACGATCAGCGTGGGCCGGTCCGCTGACAGGGCCTCGTCCCAGGCGGTGTCGACCTCCGTCGG
>NZ_JBFAMU010000079.1:0-15290 GCF_040656655.1 Micromonospora sp. NPDC049799 | reverse complement strand
GCGGTCGACCAGCTCCTCCGGGACCTGCCCGGCGGCGAGCGCCGCGTGCAGCGGCGGACCGAAGGTCTTCACCGTGGGCAGCTCGACGTCCACCCCCGCGGCGAGCGCCGCGCCGGCCGCCTCGCCCCAGTTGCCGGCCACCCCGTGCAGGGTGTGCAGGAAGCCGATGCCGAAGTAGTCGGCGACCACCGTGCCGGTGAACCCCCAGGTGTCCCGGAGCAGGCCGGTCAGCAGAGGCCCGTCGGCCGCCGACGGCATCCCGTCGGTGTCGGTGTAGGCGTGCATCACCGACCGGGCGCCGCCCTCGCGGATCGCCATCTCGAACGGCGGCAGCATCACGTCGGCCCGCTCCCGCGGACCCATCCCGACCGGCGCGAGGTTGCGCCCGGCGCGGGAGGCGGAGTAGCCGACGAAGTGCTTCAGGGTGGCGACCACGCCCGCCGACTCCAACCCCTGGACGTACGCGGTGGCCACCGTCCCCACCAGGTAGGGGTCCTCGCCCAGGGTCTCCTCCACCCGGCCCCAGCGGGCGTCGCGGACCACGTCCAGCACCGGCGCCAGCCCCTGGTGCACGCCCAGTCGGCGCAGGTCCGCCCCGATGGCGGCGGCCATCCGCCGGATGAGCGCCGGGTCGAACGTGGCGCCCCAGGACAGCGGCACCGGGTACGCGGTGGCGCCCCAGGCGGCGAAGCCGGCGAGACACTCCTCGTGGGCCACGGCCGGGATGCCGAACCGGTTGGCGGCGACGATGCGCTGCTGGGTCCGCAGCAGCGACAGCGCGCCGAGCGCCGGGTCGACCGGTGCGGTGCCGAACGGGCGGGTCAGCTGGCCCAGCCCGACGTGCAGCAGGGCGTCGAGGTCGGCCGGCTCCTCCATCTCGTGCTGGTGCGGCGCGACCTCGCCCCCGTCGGCGGACGCACCGACCCAGACGCCGTAGAGCTGCGCCACCTTCTCCGCCAGGGTCATCGCGGCGACCAGGGCGTCGACCCGGGTGGCCAGGTCGTACGACGGGTCGTTCCAGATCGCGGTGCCTCGTTCGATGTCCAGGGTCACGTCGCCGGTCACTTTCCTCCGACGCCCATCAGGCCCTGTACGAGGGCCCGGCGGGCGAACAGGTAGACGAGCAGGACGGGCACCATCGACAGCACCACGGCGGCGAGCAGCCCCGGGATGTCGATGCCGTACTGCGTTTGGAAGTTGTAGAGGCCCAGCGTGATCACCTTGGTGGAGTCGGACTGGGTGAGGATGAGGGGGAAGAGGAAGCCGTTCCACGCCTGCAGGGCGGAGAACACCGCGATGGTGGAGATGCCGCCACGCGACAGCGGGAGCACCAGCTGCCAGAACATCCGCCCGGGTGAGGCGCCGTCGATCGCCATGGCCTCGTACAGGTCGCTGGTGATGTCCCGCATGACGCCGCTGAGGATGAGCGCGCAGACCGGCAGGGAGAAGGCGGCGGTGGGCAGGATGACGCCGACCAGGTTGTCGTAGAGGCCGGCCATGCTGATCAGGTAGAAGATCGGCACGACGACCGCCTGCGCGGGAATCGCGAGGCCGAGCAGGAACAGGCGGAAGACACCCGAGGTGAGCCGGCTGCGACTGCGGACGATCGCGTACGCCAGCGGCGGCACGAGCAGCAGCACGATCGCCACGACGCTCGCGGTCACCACCAGGGTGTTGAGGAAGTACCGGCCGAAGCCCTGCGTGAAGGCGCCGGTGTAGTTGTCGAGGGTGAAGGTGTCGGGCAGGGCGAGTGGCCCGTTCCGGCCGTAGCCGGGCCGGGTCTGCACGGTGACCGCGATCATCACGTAGATCGGCAGGCCCACCAGCAGCAGCCAGAGCACCGACCCCACACCCGCGATCCAGTTGGGGCGGTGGCGTGTCACAGGCCCTCCATCGTGCTGCGCATCTTGTCGTACCCGGACACCCGCACCACGATCAGCGAGATGATCGTGGCGACCACCACCAGCAGCAGCGCGATGGCCGCGCCCGCGCCGAAGTCGAAGCGCTGGAACGCCTGCTCGTACATGTAGTAGGCGCTGATCGTGGTGTCGGTGCCCGGTCCGCCCTGGGTGAGGATCAGGACGGTGTCGAAAGTGGTCAGCCCGCCGACCACCATGAGCACCACCGAGGTGATCATGGCGTTGCGCAGCTGCGGCAGGGTGACGTGGCGGAACTGACCCCAGCGTCCGGCCCCGTCGACCTCGGCCGCCTGGTAGAGCACCGCCGGGACCGCCCGCGCCGCGCCCTGGTAGATCAGGGCGTGGAACGGGATGAACTGCCAGCTGGCGACGAAGACCAGCACGGCGATCGCCCCGGTCCGGCTGCCGAAGAGGTTGCCGTCGCCGAAGAGCCACCGGGCCTGTCCCGGCACCCCGAAGTTCGGGTCCAGCAGCGCCCGCCAGAGCACCGATACGGCGGTGGCGGACAGCAGCAGCGGCAGGAAGAAGATGGCGGACAGGACCGCCCGGTTGCGCTGCTGCCCGGCCGCCCAGACCCCGATGAGCAGACTCAGCGGTGTCTGCACCAGGACGCCGAGCGCGGTGAGCAGCACGCTCAGCCAGAGGCTCTGGATCATCACCGGGTCGGCCGCCAGCCGGCGCCAGTTCTCCAGGCCGACGAACTCCGCCGGTCCGAGCCCGCTCCAACTCATCAGGGACAGGACCACGACGAGCAGCAGCGGAACGATCGCGAAGAAGCCGAAGAAGAGGGTGGCGGGCAGGGCCCAGGCGAAGCCCGGGCGGCCGTGGGTGTGGCCGCCCGGGCTTCGTCCGGACCGGCGCGCCTCCGCCACGAGGCGGGGAGCAACGGTGGTGGTGGCCATGCGCTCTTCCGTCAGCCGGCCTGGAGGGACTGCATGGCCTTGATGAATCCGTCCGCGTCCATCCGACCGTTGGTGTACTGCTGCACCGCGGTGTGGATGGTCTTCGTCGCGGCCGGCGGGTACGCCTGGTCCCAGGAGAGCTGGAACGACGGTGCCTGCTTGACCAGGTCGAACTGGAACTTCAGGTAGGCCGGGTTGGCGGCGGTGTCGAGGAACTTCTCGGTGTTGGTGGTGGTCGGCAGGTTGCCGATGGCCAGTTGCGCCTGGACGAACTCGTCGGAGTACTGGAGCTTGAGGAACTCGGCCACCGCTTCCGGGTGCTTGGTCTTCTTCAGCACCGAGTAGAAGTTGTTGGTGTTGCCGGCGACGTTGCCCGGGTCGCCCAGGCCACCCGCAATGCTGGGGAAGGCGGTCCAGCCGAGGTCCTTGGCGGCGAAGTCGGGGTTGGCGTCGTTGTGGGTGGAGTAGTTCCACGAGCCCATCAGCTCGAAGCCGGCCTTGCCGCTGGACAGCAGCGTGGGCGATCCGCCGTCGGTGAACTTCACCGAGTCGAAGTTGGTGCCGAAGGCGCCGGCGTCGGTGAGCTGGCGGAACAGCTCCAGCGCCCGCCGGCTCTCCGCGCTCTCCCAGACGCTCTTGTCGCCGCCGAGCGCCTTGGCGAACAGCTCCGGCCCGGCGACCCGGTCGTAGAGGTACTGGTACCACATCTGGGTGGGCCACTGGTCGCCGCCGCCGAGGGCGATCGGGGTGATCTTCCTGCTCTTCAGCGTGTTGACCGCCGCCAGCAGGTCGTCCCAGGTTTGCGGCGGGGTGATCCCGGCGTCGGCGAGGACCTTCTTGTTGTGGAACAGCAGCACCGGCTGGGTGCCCCGCATCGGCGCCCCGTACGCCTTGCCGTCCACCACCGCCGTGTCGAACACCGACGGAAGGAAGTTCGCCTTCAGCCCCGGGTCCTTGGCGATCATGTCGTCGAGCGGCAGGAGGAGGTCCGCCTTGACGAACGGCGTGATGCTGCCGCCGCCCCAGTTGAAGAAGACGTCGGGTGCCTGGTTGGTGTTGATGATGGTCTGCAGCTTGGCCTGGTAGTCCGCGCCGGGGATGGTGTCCAGCACGGCCTTGACCTTGGACGTCTTGTTGAACGTGTCGACCAGCTGCTTCTCCACCCGGTTGGTGGCGTCGCCGTAGACCAGGATGTGGATCTCGTCGCTGTCGGCGGCGGGGTCGTCGCCGCCGCAGGCCGCCAGCGGCAGTGCCAGGGCGAGCGCGGCGCCGACCGCGACGGCCCGGGCCAGCCGTGTGCGTACTGTCATCATCGAGCCCTTTCGTGGTGGGGGTGGTGGGGGGCGCCGTCGCGACGGCGGTCGGAACGGCACATCGGAACGGCACATCGGATCGACCGAAAGGCGTCCGATAAACTTCCGGAACATTTCCGTAACTCGTGGGAACGCTAGAACCGACCTGCCATGTCGTCAACCCCCACCGGTGGGGCAAGATGACCCGTGGGACGGCACGCCGGTCCGGGGTGCGCCCCGGGCACCGACGTCCGGCCCGCCCCGAACAGGTGAAGGAGACGCGGGTGGACGCCGAAGACGGACGCAGGGTGACCATCACCGCCATCGCACGGGAGGCGGGAGTGTCCGTGCCGACCGTGTCGCGGGTGCTCAACGGACGTTCGGACGTGGCCCCGGGGACCCGCGAGCGGGTCGAGGAGCTGCTGCGTCACCACGGCTACCGGCGGCCCGCCAGCCGGACGGTGCAGGCGGCCGGCCTGGTCGACCTGGTCTTCAACGATCTGGACAGCCCCTGGGCCGTGGAGATCATCCGCGGGGTGGAGGACGTCGGGCACGGCGCCGGCGTGGGCACCGTGGTCTCCGCGATACACCGGCAGCCCACCGCCGCCCGGCAGTGGCTGCAGAACCTGCGGGCGCGGGCGACCGACGGGGTCATCTTCGTGACCTCCGACGTCAGCCCCCCGCTCTTCGCCCAGCTGCGCCGGCTCAACGTGCCCGTGGTGGTGGTCGACCCGGCCGGGGTGCCCTCCACCGACGTGCCCACGATCGGCGCCACCAACTGGGCCGGCGGGCTCGCCGCGACCGAACACCTGCTCTCGCTCGGGCACCGGCGGATCGGTTTCGTCGCCGGGCCGACCCACCTGCTGTGCAGCCGGGCCCGCCTCGACGGCTACCGGGCGGGACTGGAGGCCGCCGGCGTACCGGTGGACGACCGGCTGATCCACCCCGGCGACTTCTACCACGCCTCCGGCTTCGCCGCCGGGACCGCGCTGCTCGACCTCGACGACCCGCCGACGGCCATCTTCGCGGCCAGCGACCAGATGGCGTTCGGCGTCTACGAGGCGATCCGCCGGCGGGGCCTGCGGGTCCCGGACGACGTCAGCGTGGTCGGCTTCGACGACCTGCCCGAGGCGCGGTGGGCCTCGCCGCCCCTGACCACCGTGCGGCAGCCGCTGGTCGAGATGGGCCGCCTGGCGGCGCGGACCGTCCTGCGGCTGGCCCAGGGCGAGGGCATCGACTCTCCCCGGGTGGAACTCTCCACCGAGCTGGTGGTCCGGGACAGCTCGGCCGCACCGCCGGCCGGCTCGTCCCGCTCGTGACGGCCGGACGGTCCGGACGGGTGGCCCGGTAGCTCCCGGTCCGCTTCCGGAAATTCTCTCGAACGTACGGCGGCCGGAAGCGCCGGGGCGGAGGCGGCCACCGCCTGATCAACTGCGCGGGAGCGGGCCGGTCGGCAACGGCGGGTTCTACGTCCTGAACAGCGAACCTGCCCGTCGCGGCCCGGCCAACCCGGCGGCACCGGTCCCACCAACTTCCTGCTCGCTTACGGTTGATCGTCATGGAGGGCGACAGGTGCCCGGCCTGCTGAGGCGCTTATCGGCTCGGTTTGGCTGGCATCCATGATGTACCTCGCTGCCGCACTGCTGGCGTCGGCGGGTCCGCCGCCCTGACCAAGCCGAGGAATCGGCGGTGCAGGACGCCGGCCGGTGTCCAGGGCATGTCCTCGGCGGCCTGGACGAGATATGAGCCGAGGTAGAGGGCCAGCGACACCGGAGCATCTGCATACTCCGCGCGTAGCTCCCGCCGCCGCGTCGGGCAAGGCCACGGCAGGCCGCAGCCTCCGCAACTCCAGATCGGCATGACGGGGCCGTGGGTGGTCACCGCACACCCTCCAGGAACCGGGCGGTGATCACCTGTTCCTGCTCGACCCTCACCGCGTCTCCTCGCCCGGCCAGTGGCCGCGGTTGACAGGGATGCGGTGCCGGGTATGGCAGGGCAGGTCAGCTCCACAGCGGCAAACTCGTCGCCACTTGCGCCAGGACCAGACGGGCCGGTGCCGGCGAGCCAGTGTGAGGGCGACAGCGACCAGGTACTCCTCGTATGACACGTGTGGCGTTCGAAGCACCGGAGCATTGCCTCGCGCCTGGTCCAACAGCCGTCGCCGGGCTGCCTCCTGCTCGCCTGCCTGGATGCGCTGTCCGATGCCAGGAGCGGCCGGCGACGACGGGACGTACCGGCTGACGATCCGTCGCAGAAGTTCGACAGTCAACGTCACGTGTCCGGCCCTCCGTGTCGAGGGCGCGCAGGGTCACCTGGTGATGCACTATTCCGCGCCCGAGTGCACTGAGGACCAGCCTCACGCCATGCGCGTCATCGATCCAGAAGGTGACTGTCCGCTAACCAACCGTGCTGTCCGCTGGTGGTCAACGTCCAGGGGCGTACTCGGTGCAGAGGTCGCGCAATGTCGCCGCCTCTGGCACGCCTGTCTGCTCCACCTTCGTCAGCAACTCGGCAGCCCGCCACCAGTTCGACGGCACTACTCGCCCGGACGCCACAGCCTGCGTCCCGAGAACGACCGCCTCGTCCGGCTGCCCGGCGGCGACCAGGGCGAGACCGAGGTCGAGACGAGCCGAGGCGGACCGGCGGGGCCGTGCTCCCCCATCGCCGTCCGGGTCCAGGTCGGCCAGCACCGCCCGCGCCACCTGCTCGGCACCGGGGTCACCCGCCCATGCCAACGTCGTGGCCGTGTACGCGGCGGCCTTGGCCGGGTCGTAGCGATAGTGGTGCTCGGCTCGCTCAGGAACGGGCAGATTCGCCGTCAGCCGCTCCACCCGGTCCAAAGCTCGCCGGGTCGCACCGACGTCCCCCATCCGCGCCCATGCACGAGCCTCCTGAGCAGTCGCCTGGATGCAGGCAGAGCTGCCCTTCGGGGCGACCCGCTGAGCTTGATGGGAAAGATCGAGTGCCGTCCGATAGTCACCTTGAGTCAGAACGTCCCAGGCCCGGGTCTCCAGACACCAGGCCTGGATCTCGGCGTGCTCCGCGTGTTCGGCGAGATCACGAGCGGCCCGCAAATAGGCAGCCGCCGCATGCCGCTGCCGCAGGTCGATGTGAACGGTGGCCCGCAGCACCGCCAACCAGCCGCCAGAAACCAACAGCCGTCGTCGTTGAGCAAGCGTGACTCGTCCATCCAGCAACCGCCCGACATAGGCGAGGTGCCGCCGCACCAACGGCAAGAGCTCAGCCGGGGCCATCGTCGGATAAGCGCTGGCCACGTCATCAACACCCTGCTCGATCCGGTCGAGCATCTCCCTGCTGACATCGCTGGCGGCGACTCTCGCCAGCAGCTCCCCGGCCTCGGCCGCATGGTCGATTGGCGCATTGACCAAGCGAGCAAGCATGCCTCCCGCGTCCAGGATCCGGTCCAGGTGGCGTGCCGTGTCGATAGTGGGAGCCTTGAGCCCCGTCTCCAGCTCGTGCAGATGGCTCTTACTCCGATGGGCGAGCTGCCCGAGAGAACGAAGCGACAGACCACGCCGCTCCCGGAACTCATGCAAAGCCACGCCGAACCGCGGGTCGACCGATGGGGCCATAGCGCCGCTCCAAGCTGAAGGGTCCAAGCGGACTCACCCGGCCGCGACCCGGCGAGCCACCGCTGTCGACGGTACCCCGGTACGCTCACGCATCGGTGACTCTCTCGCTTGTGGGCTCTGGGCGGCTCGCACCCGAACGCGGACTCGAACCGCGAACCTTCCCGCCCGCTGTGACGGAAGAAGCCGACCGCCCCGTCCGGGTGGGCGGCTTCGCGACACATGCTCGTGCACCCCCTTGCGCCGCGCGTTGTCCCCACGCGGGATCGTCAATCGGTCCGGGTACGGAGGCTCCGCGCCAGGGCGGGGATCATCACCGCCGCAGGCACGAGGTGTAGCCCGAGGAGGGCGGTGATGGTCGCGGTGTTCGCCCCGGAGAGGAGGGGCGGAACCATCGAGATCGCGGTCAGCGACACCGCTGTCCACACGAATCGCTCGGCGGGGCGGGCGTTCCACCGGCTGAGAGCGACGGCGATGACGATGCCCACGACCGAGAAGAAGCCGGTAACCACCGCGAACCCGGCCAGCGGGATCGTCTCGCCACCGTCCACCTCGAAGTCGACGCCGACGGCGCGGGCAAGCGCGGCGGCGAGGGTGGTGGCCACGATCGCTGCGAGCGCGGCCATGAAGCCGGTGGCGGCGACCCGGCGGAGTCGGTGGCTGTGGCTGGCCCGGCCCGATGCCGGGCCTGCGACGACCCCGGTGTCATCCATGCTGTTCATGTCGTTCCTCCGTCATTCCGTAACCCTGGGGTGACGATGCGTACCCTCGCCGTGCGACGGCCGGGGTTCCGCAGGGCACGGACGCCGGTGCCGCGGAGCCAGAACCCCGCGTCGCGTTCGAGGACCGGCCCGGGCTCGCCGTCGCGCAGCTCCAACTGCACCCGCCCACGGGTGACGACGCCGAACGCGTCGCACCACTGCGCCGCGACCACCGCGACGCGCGCGCCACCGCGCAGCGCGAGCGTCCACACCGGCACTACTCCGTGCCGTCCGCCGGCAGGCGCTCCGGCAGCCCGAGCCGCGGGAACCGGTCCTCGTGGAAGGTGACGATCTCGGTGATCACCCCGCCGGTGACGCGCAGGACGTCGATCGTCAGCGGCAGGTACGCGCCCTCCCGCTTCCGCCAGTGGTAGAACGCGACGGCGGGCTGCCGGTTCACTGAGGTGGGGACGCCGCGCAGACCCGTCATGCCCTCGAAGCCCTCGTCGACCCAGTTGTTCACCACCGTGTCACGGCCGACGTACAGGCCGGGCGTGGGCGGCATCGAGCACCGGACGTCGTCCCGCAGCATCAAGGTCAGCGCTGGGATGTCGGTGGCCACGCATGCGTCGGTGAAGCGATGTATCAGGTTGCGCGTCTCTGCGTCGGCCTCGCCGCCGGTCCAGTCCTGCCGCTCGGCGGGCAGGTGCTCCCGCATGCCGGCGCGGGCCCGCTGCAGCGCGCTGTTCACGGAGTTGACGGAGTCCCCGAGGAGCTCCGCGACCTCCTTTGCCGGCCAACCGAGCACGTCCCGCAGGATCAGCACGGCCCGCGGGCGCGGGGCAAGGTGCTGGACCGCGACCAGGTACGCCAGCTCGATCGTCTCCCGCGCGACGGCGAGGGTCTCCGGCTCGTCCGCGTCGCCCGCGGGCAGCTCGTCGAGCAGCCGGTCCGGGTAGGGCTGCAGCCACCGCACCTCGCCGCCGGTCGCCGGCTCCGGGCGGCACTTGGCGAGCAGGTCCAGGCAGGCATTGGTGGCGATCCGGTACAGCCAGGCCCGGAACGTCGACCGCCCCTCGAAGGTCTCCCGCCGCCGCCAGGCGCGCAGGAACGTCTCCTGCACGGTGTCCTCGGCGTCCTCGAACGACCCGAGCATCCGGTAGCAGTGCACGTGCAGCTCCCGCCGGTGCCGCTCCGCCAGCCCCGAGAACGCCAGCTCGTCGACCTCGCCCAGACCGCTCACGCCCAGCTCCTTCCGCCGTG
The DNA here is from genome assembly GCF_040656655.1 of Micromonospora sp. NPDC049799. Classification (NCBI taxonomy): domain Bacteria; kingdom Bacillati; phylum Actinomycetota; class Actinomycetes; order Micromonosporales; family Micromonosporaceae; genus Micromonospora; species Micromonospora sp. NPDC049799. Next base: position 5,623 of record NZ_JBFAMU010000079.1, on the reverse strand, counting down.
TGTCCGCACTCATCACGTCATCCTCCCGTCTCGTCGCGTCCTGTCGTAGGTGTGACGGGTGCGGGCGCGACAACTCATCACCGGGGTCAGCTGGCATGGCTGTACCCGCCCCGCCTGCCGATTCCGGCTGCGTCAACCCCCGTCGATAAGTGCTGGTGGTGTTCCTGCTGCGGCGCTAACCTCGACCCATGCCGCGCTCCTCGATCCCGTTCGTCCGCCCCCGGCCGCTGACCGGCCGTGCGGGCTTCGAGGTCTGCCGGTAGCCCGTCACGCGCCGTCGGCCGGGGGTTCATGCCCACACCCCGCCGACGAGAGGAAGCGACCGGACCTGGGAGTGCGCTGTCGATGTGCAACGACGACGACCGCTCGTTGCCGTCGAGGACAACTACGACCGTCTCGGCTACGCCTCGGACGACATCACCCGCGACGCCCGGTACAGCCGCTACGCGGCCGAAACCGTGATGCTGCGCAGCCACACCACCGCCGGGGTCCCTCCCGCTCTGCGCCGGCTGGCCACCGATCACCGGTACGAGCCGTCAGCCGACGTGCTGCTCGCCCTGCCGGGGTTGCGCCACCGCCGGGACAGCATCGACCGCCTGCATGTCGGCACGCCGCACCAGGTGGACCTGTGGCGGATCACCACGAGTGGGCAGCCCGATGAGGCGGTGCGCCTGCCCGGCACAATACGTTCGGAAGGACGAGGCGCTGGGCGGCCGGCCAGCCTGACCATGGGGAGCCATGGGAGGAGTCGTTACAGGTGGTGAAGAGGATCTTTCTGCTCCTCGCCGGCACCGCCGTGCTCCTTGCGTTCACCGGTTGTCAACGCGCGCTCAACGTCGGTGCCGTCAACAGGTGCGGACATCCGATCGAGATCGTCGGGGACAGCGCCTCAGAGCTTCGGCAGTCCGGATGGGTGTCGATGGGCGAGGGTCAGCGCTGGTACGTGTTGTCGGCTGCCGAATCCACTGACCGGCTGTACGTATGGGTGCGTCGTCCGGACGCGCAGCAGCCGATGCGTTTCGAGATCGCCGTAGCCGAACTCCCCCGGCCCCCGGCCGACGCCACGTCCGAAACAAGAATCGACCGCGAGATCGTCGTGGAAGGCGACAGGTGCCCGGCGCGCTGAGCATTCACGTCCGCGCCGGTCGGCCGCCTCAGTCCCAGCCCCGGCTCGCAGCGGCCAGTCTTCGACAGCGATCCGCTGCGCCGCGTAGCCTGCTCCCGCGGCGGCGGATTGCGGTCCCAACCACTGCCGGGCCCACGCGACGGTGCTCGCCCTTCCTTCGTCACCCCTACGTGATTCCATCGACTATCTTGCTGGTGTAGCTTGCAGTGCTTGAAAGCGGCGATCGAACCAGTCTTTGAATATGCCGATCACATAGGGGTCACGGATTTGCAAACCAGTGTATGCAGTCATCTCGGGGATGCTCACAACGACTAGCCGATCACCGATTCCTTGGATCCGGATGGCGTTATCGCAGCCTTCGACAAGTTGCGCAGAAGCGATCGGATCGAAGATGCTCCTGAACTCGGTCAGTGTGGGAGCATACCTGTTCACAATTATTTTGAAGGACACTCCCTGGCCCGCTGCCTTCAGGACCGCGTCTCTGACGGCTTCGGTATAGTCGTCGCAGCCGACGCATTGACCCCAGATGGTGTCGCCTGGGCGCGCGTCCTTATACATCGCACCCAGCGCCTTAACCAATGGGTCGCGAGTCAGGAACAGCGTAGCCTTTCGGTCTCCGCCCGCCAGATGCTCAAGCTTTACCCGATTCTCTTTGACCTTCTGACGGATCGTGATGATCCCAAGCGTTACAGTGGCGAGGCCAAAGAATATTTGCACGCCATACTGAATAATCCACGCCTTCAACGCTACCCCTAACCTGATCCTTGCAGCCTGGCGGCCTCGGCCACCCCGCAAATCCGCAACTGCTCCCGGTCCGTACCAACTAGCAACCATCGGTAGTAGGCGACGCCATACGATGGCGCGACGTAGGTCTTGGCCTTGACCAGGCGAATCCGCCCGGCTGCGCCCTCACAGCCAAATGCCTCTTCAAAGGTGCGGGGGAGTTCAGCATCAACGCTCAAGGCCGTATTCGGGTCTTCAGCCCTGCCGAACCACTCTTCAAACTCCTTCGACCGGCCATTTGAGAGGATGCCGACATTCCCGGATGAATTGATCAAGCGAGCGATGACGAGAGTGGAGTCCGCCGCGACTACCGTGGCCCAACTCCAACCGCTGAACACATCAAAAATCGGCAGGGTGCCCCAATTTCGATCATGGTAGGCGTAGCCCGCACCCTTGAACCTTCGTCCCGCAAACTCGATTCGCGCTTGAGATTTACCACGAGGGAGCCGCACCCGCCACTTCGCCGACCTCCCACCTGCGCTGCTTGTTGCGATCTCGTCGTCTCTGGGCCCCCAGGGGTCCGAAGATTTGTCGATCTGAACGTCGAGCGTCATGCCATCAGCAACGACATGAATATCGAAACCGTCGTTCCGCTCCACGACATGCCGGTCAACGGACAGATAGCCGTCCCAATTTAGAGAAAGCCGTCGGATAGGAATCGCCCAGCTAGCTGACACGGGCGCGTCAAGATGGTAGAAGCTGACGGACAGCCTCGGGGAATTTCTGCCGCCTCCGAGAATATTTGTGACTTGAGCTGTCACCACGACAACAAAATCAGTGGAGACGTGCTGGAAATACCACCACTCGAACGGTCCTTCATTGCGTTCCTCAACGTCTAAGCCCATGCCCATGCCGCGGCCTCCCCTGTTGAACTACGGGTTCAGACCCGCTCCACCGGCGCCGGTCCGTCTCGCTATGGGGAGCGACGGGCCGAGACAGCAAAGTCCACTGTGGCAGTTCCAAGCTGCGGGCACTACCGTCGAGATCTGCACATGGCGGGTAGTTGGACCGAGCGAGACCACCGTCGGCGGCACCTGCACGGAAGGATGATGCCTCGTTTGCAAGTTCGGGGCACCTCGTCCGGCGGGGGCCGGATCCATCCGCGACCTCGGACGGCTGTCCGCACGCGGCGACGACTACTGCGGTCGTCCAGGCCGATTGCTGTCGCTCATCTTCAGCCGAGGAGTCAGGTGAGGCCCTGGTCCTGCCCGGCCTCCAGATTGTCTGCCCGGCGGCCGAGGTCGGCGGCGATGCTATCCCAGTCCGGGCCGAAGGCGCGGAGGTCGCTGGCCGCCGTACGCAAGAGATCGACGTCCTCCGGCCGCTGGAGGCAGGCCAGTCGGAACGCGAGGTTCCGTGCCCAGACCGGAAGACCCATCCAGTCCTCCTCCAGCGACACCGTCAGCATCGCCACGATCTCGTCGGCGGACGCAAAGGTCACGACCTCGACATATGCGCTGGCGACCCTGTCGCTGTGCCGTTCCGTGAGCAGCCGGGCCAACTCAAGCAGCGACATGCCCTCCGGGGCGAAGGGCGGCGCCGCAGGGGCCTTCCTGGATCGCACCCCAGAAGCCCTGCCGAGCACCGCACGGAGCCAATCAACGGTCATCACGACTTGAAGCTAGTCCCGTCTGAGCTCTGCTCCGACGCGCGGTCGACGTGAGCGACTGTCGGGACGGACGGCTCACCCCTGTTCGAGGTGGGGTCCCAGGCCCGACAGGTCGGTGAGCACGAACGCCGCGAGGGCGCCGTCGGTGTCCGGTCGCCCGAAGCGGTTTACCCAGCCCGCGCGGATGCCCGCCCCGTGCGCACCGGCCACGTCGGACCGGAGGGAGTCGCCGACGTGCACCACCTCGTGCGGCGCCAGCCCCAGCGCGTCGAGCGCCGCGTCGAACATCGCCCGGTCCGGCTTGTACGCGCCCACGTCCTCGCTGCACACGACGGCGTCGAAGGCCAGCCCGTGCCGGGCCATCGCCGCGTCCAGGTCGTCCCGGTCGGCGTCGGAGACCACGCAGACCGGGACCGGGACCGAGGCGAGGAACGCGCGGCTGCCGGGACGCAGCGGCGGGGACCGCCAGTACGCGAACTGCACCGCGCACAGCGCGGCCGGGTCGCCGCCGCAACCGACCTCCGCCAGCACCGCTGCCAGACTGGCCAGGGCACTCGCCCGCAGGGGCCGGAACGGTGGCCCCTCGGCGATGAGTACGAACTCGCGCTGCCACGCCTCGACCACGTCCGGGGCGCGGGTCGGGGTGGACGCTCCCCGGGCGACCTGCCCGGCGATGTCGGCGACGACGGCGTCGTCGTCCTCGACCACCGTGCCGTAGAAGTCGAGCAGCAGCCCTTTGACCACGCCGGCAGTGTAGGGATCAGGAGCCCGGACGCGACAGGTCGAGGTAGTCGGCGAGGCGGCCGGCGGCCACCAGCATGGCGTGCCCCCGGGCGGTCAGCCGTTGCCGCCAGGCGTCCAGCGACGCGGCCAGGGGTGTCGCGCCCTCGGCGGCGCGTACCTGCCGCAGGACGGTCGCGATGTGGTCCAGCCGGTAGCCGCCCCGGCGCAGGAGGTGGGCCAGGTCGGCGTCTCGGACGTCGTCGGGGCGGTACAGGCGCTGCCGGCTGGCCGGGTCGCGGGGCGGAACCAGGACGCCGGCCCGCTCCCATTTGCGCAGCGTCGCCGGTGTCACGCCGAGCCGGTGGGCCAGTGCACCGACGGGCAGCGGCCGGTCGGGCCGGGCCGCCACCGGTGCGGTGGTCAGCGCCTCGACCGTCGCCGCGACCGCGTCGAGCACCTCCCGGTCGCGCAGCAACTGCGCGTGGCTGTGGTCGATGGCGCGCAGGGCGCCGTCGACGTCGCCCCGGACGGCGGCACGCATGATCTCGGCGCTCGCGGCGTACCCGTGCGCGGGTACGAGGGCGAGGTAGGCCCGCAGCGCGACGGCGTGCGCCTCGGTGTAGACGCGGTAACCGCTGGGGGTGCGCCGGGCGGCGGGGAGGACGCCGTCGTGCTCGTAGTTGCGGACCGCCTGGGTGGAGAGGCCGTGCTCGCGGGCGAGGTCCACCGGTCGGTACGTGTGTCGCGCGGCTTGAGGGTTCAGAGGTCCTCTCCGAGCTGGCACGCGATCAAAGTATCAAAAGCTCGTTCAACGATACGGTGAAGGTCATGGCTTCTTCACCCGCACCCTCGTCAGGCGCCGACGACACCGCCGCGCACATCCTCGCCCTCCCGCAGGTCGAGGTGCTGCGGGCGGACGAAACATCGGGGGCTCCCCCGTCGACCTGGGGTGACCGCTTCTTCTACGTCGGCCCGGACCGCCGCCGACCGTTCGCCACGATCATCGAGCACGACTACGCGGGCTCCGACGAGGAATCCCGGCTCGACCGGCCCGGCGTCTTCCGGCTCAGCGTCGAGCTCGGGCGCGACGAGTTCGCGCGCCTCTTCGGCTACCCGCCGGCCGAGTTCGCCGGCCACCGCGCGTCGGTCGACTTCACGACCCTCGACCGGGTCATCCCCCACCCGGTGTACGGCGGGTACGCCTGGGCGTGCGTGCTCAACCCGGCCACCGACAGCCGGGACGAAGTGGACCGCCTGCTCGGACACGCCCACGAGCGGGCGCTGCGGCGACACCAGCGCTCGCAGGATCGGCGGCACCGCCCGGACTGACGGGGCGCATCCCCGGCGTCAGCCGCCGCTGCCCTCGGCCGCCCCGTCCGGGG
>NZ_JBFAMU010000078.1:0-15439 GCF_040656655.1 Micromonospora sp. NPDC049799 | reverse complement strand
CGCTGGTCGACGCCGACGCGCCGGTCGCGGTCGCCAGCGCCATCTGGCCGCACGGTCGCTGGCGCTTCGACGTGCGCGGCGAGGGCAACCACGCCGGTACGACCCGGATGGCCGACCGCCGCGATCCCATGCTGACGTACGCGTTCACGGTGCTCGCCGCCAACAAGGAGGCCCGGCTGCGCGACGCCCACGCCACGGTGGGCCGGGTGTCGGTGGAGCCGAACGCCACCAACGCCATCCCGTCGAAGGTGACCGGCTGGCTGGACGCCAGGGCGGCCGAGCCGGACACGCTGCGCGGCCTGGTCGAGGCGGTGCACGCCAAGGCCGCCGAGCGGGCCCGGCGCGACGGCACGGAGCTGACGCTGACGGAGGAGTCGGCGACGCCGCTGGTCGCGTTCGACGGGGGCCTGTCCGGTCGGCTGGCGACGCTGCTGGACGCCCCGGTGCTGCCCACCGGGGCCGGGCACGACGCGGGTGTGCTGGCCGCGCACCTGCCCACCGCGATGCTGTTCGTCCGCAACCCGACCGGGGTGTCGCACTCCCCCGCCGAGGCCGCCACCGACGCCGACTGCGCCGCCGGGGTCACCGCCCTGGCCCGGGTGCTGGAGGAGCTGGCATGCCGATGACCCGCTGGCTGGCCGAGTACGCCTGGCTGCCCGACCACGCCGAACCCACCCCGGACGTGCTGATCGAGACCGACGGCGGGCGGATCACCGGGGTCACGCCGCTGACGGCCGGGAGCCACCCACCGGCCGGCGTGGAGGTGCTGGGCGACGCGGTCCGGCTGCCCGGGCTCACCCTGCCGGGGCTGGCCAACGCCCACTCGCACGCCTTCCACCGGGCGCTGCGCGGGCGTACCCACGCCGGGCGGGGCGACTTCTGGAGCTGGCGCGACCAGATGTACGCGGTCGCCGCCCGCCTCGACCCGGACTCCTACCTCGCCCTGGCCCGCGCCGCGTACGCCGAGATGGCGCTCGCCGGCATCACCTGCGTCGGCGAGTTCCACTACCTGCACCACGGCCCGGACGGGACGCCGTACGACGACCCGAACACGATGGGCGCCGCCCTGGTCGAGGCCGCCGCGCACGCCGGGGTCCGGCTGACGTTGCTCGACACCGCCTATCTGACGTCCACGGTGGACGGTGAGCCGCTGGTCGGGCCGCAGCGACGCTTCGGCGACGGCGACGCGCTGCGCTGGGCCGAGCGCGTCGACGCGATGCCGTCGGAGAACGCCCACGCCCGCCACGGCGCGGCGATCCACTCCGTACGCGCGGTGCCGGCCGAGCAGCTCGCCACCGTCGCCGGGTGGGCGGATCGCCGGGGCGTACCGCTGCACGTGCACCTGTCCGAGCAGCCCGCCGAGAACGACGCCTGCCGGTCGGTGCACGGCCGCACCCCGACCGGGCTGCTCGCCGACCACGGCGTGCTCGGACCGCACACCACCGCCGTGCACACCACCCACCCGACCGGCGGGGACCTGACGCTGCTGGGTGACCACCGGACCGGGGTGTGCCTCTGCCCCACCACCGAACGGGACCTCGCCGACGGGATCGGGCCGGTCCGCCGGATGGCCGACGTGGGGATTCCCCTCAGCCTGGGCAGCGACAGCCACGCGGTGGTCGACCTCTTCGAGGAGGCTCGGGCCGTGGAGCTGGACGAGCGGCTGCGCACGCGGAAACGGGGCCACTTCGGTGCCGTCGAGCTGTTGACCGCCGCGACCGTCAACGGCCACGCCGCGCTGGGCTGGGGCGACGCCGGCCGGCTGTCGGTGGGCGACCGCGCCGACCTGGTCACCGTACGGCTGGACTCCGCCCGTACCGCCGGGGTGCCGCCGGTCGGGGTGTTCTTCGCCGCGACCGCCGCCGACGTCGCGCACGTCGTGGTCGACGGCCGGGTGGTGGTGCGCGACGGCCGGCACGTGGACGTCGACGTGCCGACCGAGCTGCGCGACGCGATCGCGGCGGTGACGACGTGAGCAGCCTGCTGGTGGACAACATCGGGGAGCTGGTCACCAACTCCGCCGACTCCGGCGACCTGCTCGGGCTGCGCCGCCACGCGGCCCTGCTGGTCGAGGAGGGCCGCGTCGTCTGGGTCGGCCCGGCGCGCTACGCGCCCGCCGCCGACCGGCGGATCGACGCCGAGGGGGCAGCGGTCCTGCCCGGCTTCGTGGACAGCCACGCCCACCTGGTCTTCGCCGGGGACCGGGCCGCCGAGTTCGCCGCCCGGATGGCCGGCGAGCCGTACACCGGGGGCGGCATCCGGACCACGGTCGGCGCCACCCGTGCGGCCTCCGACGGCGAGCTGCGAGCCACCGTGGGCCGGCTCCGCGGGGAGGCGCTGCGCCAGGGCACCACGACCATGGAGATCAAGAGCGGGTACGGCCTCACCGTCGCCGACGAGGCCCGCTCACTGCGGATCGCCGCCGAGTTCAGCGGGGACACCACGTTCCTCGGCGCGCACGTCGTCCCCGCCGAGTACGCCGACCGCCCCGACGACTACGTGGGACTGGTGTGCGGGCCGATGCTGGCCGCCGCCGCACCCCACGCCCGCTGGATCGACGTGTTCTGCGAGCGGGGCGCCTTCGACGCCGACCACGCCCGCGCGATCCTCGCCTGCGGGCAGGCCCTCGGTCTCGGGGTTCGGGTGCACGCCAACCAGCTCGGCCCCGGTCCGGGCGTACGCCTCGGGGTGGAGCTGGGCGCGGCCAGCGTCGACCACTGCACCCACCTCGACGACGCCGACGTCGACGCGCTCGCCGGCTCCGAGACGGTCGCCACCCTGCTTCCCGGGGCGGAGTTCTCCACCCGCTCGCCGTACCCGGACGCCCGTCGGCTGCTCGACGCGGGCGTCACCGTCGCGCTGGCGACGGACTGCAACCCCGGGTCGTCGTACACGTCGTCGATGCCGTTCTGCGTCGCCCTCGCCGTACGCGAGATGCGGATGACCCCGGCGGAGGCCGTGTGGGCCGCGACCGCCGGCGGCGCGCGGGCGCTGCGCCGCGACGACGTCGGCGTGCTCCGGCCCGGCGCCCGGGCCGACCTCGTGATCCTCGACGCCCCGTCCCACCTGCACCTGGCCTACCGGCCCGGTGTTCCCCTGATCCGCCAGGTCCTGCACAACGGAGTGCCGCAATGCCGCATGTAGTCATCCAGCCCACCGGGGTCTCCCCCGCCGACGTCCTCGCCGTGGCCCGCGGCGCCGCCACCGTCGTCCTCGACCCGGCCACGGTCGAGGCGATGGCGACGAGCCGGTCCATCGTGGACGGCATCGAGGCCGCCGGCCGCCCCGTGTACGGGGTCTCCACCGGCTTCGGGGCGCTCGCGAACACGTTCGTCGCGCCGGAGCGGCGGGCCGAACTCCAGCACGCCCTGATCCGCTCGCACGCCGCGGGCGTGGGCGCACCGATGCCGCGCGAGGTGGTCCGCGCCATGATGCTGCTGCGGGTCCGCTCCCTCGCGCTGGGCCGCTCCGGGGTCCGCCCGCTGGTCGCCGAGGCCCTGGTCGACCTGCTCAACCACGACGTGACGCCGTGGGTGCCGGAGCACGGGTCGCTCGGCGCGTCCGGTGACCTGGCCCCGCTGGCGCACTGCGCGCTGGTGCTGCTCGGCGAGGGTTGGGTGCTCGGCCCGGCCGGTGAGCGGATCGACGCCGCCGACGCGCTGCACCGGGCCGGCCTCAAGCCGGTCGAGCTGGCCGCCAAGGAGGGGCTGGCCCTGATCAACGGCACCGACGGCATGCTCGGCATGCTGCTGCTGGCGATCCACGACGCCGCCCACCTTTTCGCCATGGCCGACGTGACCGCGGCGCTGGCCATCGAGGCGATGCTCGGCTCGGAACGGCCGTTCCTGCCCGAACTGCACGCCATCCGCCCGCACCCCGGGCAGTCCACGTCGGCGGCGAACATCCACCGGCTGCTGCAGGACTCCCGGGTGATGGACTCGCACCGCGACGACCTGGCGCACGCGGTGCAGGACGCGTACTCGATGCGCTGCGCGCCGCAGGTCGCCGGCGCGGCCCGGGACACCCTGGACTTCGTCCGCACGGTGGCCGCCCGGGAGCTGGTCTCGGTGGTGGACAACCCGGTGGTGCTGCCGGACGGGCGGGTCGAGTCGACCGGCAACTTCCACGGGGCGCCGTTGGGCTTCGCCGCCGACTTCCTCGCCATCGCCGCCGCCGAGGTCGGTGCCATCGCCGAACGCCGGGTGGACCGGCTGCTCGACGTGACCCGCTCCCGGGAGCTGCCCGCCTTCCTGTCCCCCGACGCGGGGGTCAACTCCGGGCTGATGATCGCCCAGTACACGGCCGCCGGGATCGTCGCGGAGAACCGCCGGCTCGCCGCACCCGCCTCGGTGGACTCGCTGCCCACCAGCGGCATGCAGGAGGACCACGTCTCGATGGGCTGGGCGGCCACCAAGAAGCTCCGCACCGTCCTGGACAACCTGACCAGCCTGCTCGCCGTGGAGCTGCTCGCCGGCGTACGCGGACTCCAGCTGCGGGCGCCCCTGGTTCCGTCACCGGCCGGGCGGGCGGCGGTCGCCGCGCTCAGCGGCGCGGCGGGCGAACCGGGGCCGGACGTCTTCCTCGCCCCGCTGATGGAGGCCGCCCGCGCCGTGATCGCCGGCCCCGAGCTGCGCGCGGCGATCGAACGCGAGATCGGCCCGCTGGGCTGACCTCGACGGACCGCTGCCGTCCGCCGCGGGTCAGGCGGCGGGCGGCAGCACCTTGGCGACGAGCTTGGCCATCTCGCGGAGTGCCTTGCCCCGGTGGCTGATCGCGTCCTTCTCGTCCGGCGTCAGCTCGGCGTTGGTGCGGTCCTGGCCGTCGCCCAGGAAGATCGGGTCGTAGCCGAAGCCGCCCTCGCCGCGCGGTGCCCGCAGCAGCCGCCCGGCCTGCCGGCCGTCCACGAGGTGCTCCTTGCCGCCGGGCAGCACCAGCGCGACCGTGCAGACGAAGGACGCGCCCCGGTGCTCGTCCGGCAGGTCGGCGATCTGGTCCAGGACCAGCTCGAAGTTGGCCCGGTCGTCGCCGTGCCGGCCGGCCCAGCGGGCGCTGAACACGCCCGGCATGCCGTTGAGCGCGTCCACGGCCAGCCCGGAGTCGTCCGCGATCGTCGGCAGGCCCGTGCGTCGGCAGCCCTCGCGGGCCTTGATGAGCGCGTTCTCGCCGAAGGTCAGGCCGCTCTCGGGCAGCTCCGGGTACTCCTCGACGTCGTCCAGCCCGATCAGCGCCACCCGGTGCGCGCCGAGGGCGCCGTCGAGGATTCGCTGCAGCTCGACGAGCTTCTTGCGGTTACGGGTGGCGAGCAGGACCTTGTTCATGCCAGTGCCTTCCGCTGGGCTTCGGCCAGTTCCACGCAGCCGGCGACGGCCAGGTCGAGCAGCGCGTCGAGCTGGTCGCGGGCGAACACGCCGGCCTCGCCGGTGCCCTGCACCTCGACGAACTCGCCGGTGCCGGTGCAGACCACGTTCATGTCGACCTCGGCGGCCACGTCCTCGGTGTAGTCCAGGTCGAGGCGGGGCTCCCCCTCGATGACGCCCACGCTGATCGCGGCCACCGACCGGTGCATCACCTTCTCCGACTTGCCGGCGAGCGCCTTGCGGGCGGCCAGCCAGGTCACCGCGTCGTGCAGCGCCACGTACGCGCCGGTGATCGCGGCGGTGCGCGTACCGCCGTCGGCCTGGAGCACGTCGCAGTCGAGGACCACCGAGTTCTCACCGAGCGCCTTGAGGTCGATCGACGCGCGCAGGCTCCGGCCGATCAGGCGGGAGATCTCGTGCGTACGCCCACCGACCCGGCCCTTCACGCTCTCCCGGTCGGAGCGGGTGTTGGTGGCCCGGGGCAGCATCGCGTACTCGGCCGTCACCCAGCCCAGCCCGGAACCCTTGCGCCAGCGGGGCACGCCCTCGGTCACGCTGGCGGTGCAGAGCACCCGCGTGCCGCCGAACTCGACGAGCACCGAGCCCTCCGGGTGGGTGCTCCAGCCCCGGGTCAGGGTCACCGGTCGGAGTTGGTCGGGCCGCCGCCCGTCAGGTCGCGCCATGCCTGCACCCTATGCGGTGCCGTGATCGAACCGTCCCGCGGTGTCCCGAGGTGTTCAGGGGGCGGTCCCGGCGGGCCCGCCGCCCGCCGGTACGGGCGCGGCGGCGGTCGCCGGGACCGGACCGAGACGGTGGGCGCGCAGGAAGCCGGCCACCGCGGCCGGCCAGCGCGCCCGAGCGGTCACGACGCCGCCGGCAGGTCGAGCGCCGCCGATCCGGCGCGGACCGCGCGGTAGTGCCCGATCAGCTCGTCCCCCACCGCCGTCCAGCTGCGCCGGCTCACCGCCGCGCGGGCCGCCAGACCGTACGCGACGCGGCGCGGCCCGTCGCCGCCCAGCTGGGCCACGGCGGCGGCCAGCGCGGCGCCGTCGTCGGGCGGTACGAGCAGCCCGGTCACCCCGGACTCCACCAGGTCCACCGGACCACCGCTGGCCGGTGCCACCACCGGCACGCCGGAGGCCAACGCCTCCTGGATCGTCTGACCGAAGGTCTCGTGCGGGCCGGTGTGCACGAAGACGTCCAGGCTGGCGTAGAGCCGGGCCAGGTCGTCGCCGTGCCGCACCCCGAGGAAGCACACGTCCGGCAGCGCCCGTTCCAGCTGCCGCCGGTCCGGGCCGTCCCCCGCCACCACCACCCGGACACCCGGCAACCGGGAGATCGGGCCGAGCAGGCCGACCCGCTTCTCCGGGGCGAGCCGCCCGACGTAGCCGACCAACAGCTCACCGGCCGGGGCCAGGGAGCGGCGCAGCTCGTCGCACCGCCGGGCCGGCTGGAACCGCTCGGCGTCCACGCCCCGGCGCCACAGCCAGATCCGCTGCACACCGTTGGCGATGAGGTCGGCGGCGGCGCGGGTGGACGGTGCGAGGGTGCGCTGGGCGGAGTTGTGGATCTCCCGCAGCCGCCGCCAGGCCGCCGCCTCGCCCCAGCCGACGCGGTACGCGCGAGCGTACGAGGCGACATCGGTCTGGTAGACGGCGACGGTCGGCAGGCCGTGCCGGGCGGCGAGGGTGGCCGCCCGGGCACCGAGCACGAACGGGCTGGCCAGGTGGACGACGTCGGGGGCGTGCGACAGCAGGGCGCCGGTCAGCTGGGCCGGCGTCGGTACACCCAGCCGGAAACCCTGGTAGCGCGGCAGCGGCACGCTGGGAATCCGGATCACCGGGTACGGGTGCCGGTCGGTGTCCTGCCGGCGGGGTCCGGGCGGGGCCGGCGCGATGACCACCGGCTCATGGCCGCGGGCGACGAGATGTTCAGCCGCCCGGACCACCGAGTGTGCGACGCCGTTGACGTCCGGCGGGAACGACTCGGTCACGATGGCGATCCGCATGTCCACACCGTGGAGGTGTCACGGGTGCGTCAGACGACGGGATGCTGACGGCCCGGCGAACACTGCGGCAAGACCGGCCGCCCGGCGGGGTCAGACGTCGTAGCTGGCGCCGGGCCGGACCACTTCCAGCGGGCCCGGGTACGCGGCGGCCGCCGCGGCGAGCGTGTGCGCCTCGCTCCCCCAGGCCGTCACGAGGTGGGTCAGCAGCAACCGGCCGACGCCCGCCTTCGTCGCCGCCTCGCCGGCCTCCCGGCCGGTCAGGTGCAGGTCCGGCGGATTGTCCACGCCGTCGAGGTAGCTGGCCTCGCACAGGAAGACGTCGGCGTCCTGGGCGAGCCGCAGCAGCGCGTCGCAGGGGGCGGTGTCCGACGAGTAGCAGAGCACCCGACCCTCGTGCTCCAGCCGCACCCCGTACGTCTCGATCGGGTGGTTCACCCGGTCGACGGTGACCGTGAGCGGGCCGATCGGGAAGGTGCCGGGCTGGAGGGCGTAGAACTGGTACACGTCCTCGAGGGTGCCGTCCTCCTGCCAGTACGCGGCGGCGAGCCGGTCCGGTGCGCCGGCGGGCGCGTACACGGGCAGCGGCGGATAGGGGCCGTCCGGGGCGTACCGGCGGGCCACCACGTACGACGTCGCGTCGAGGATGTGGTCACAGTGCAGGTGGGTCAGCAGGATGGCGTCGGGGGCGTGCAGCCCCGCGTACCGCTGGAGGGTCGACAGCGACCCGGGACCGAAGTCCACCAGGAGGCGGAAGCCCTTTGCCTCGACGAGGTACGCCGAACACGGGGATTCCGGACTGGGGAAGCTCCCCGCGCAGCCCAGAACGGTCAACCGCATGGGGTCGCCCCGTCGTTACTTTCCGTAGTGTCCGCGCCGGCGGTCGCCCTCTGGATGATCTCTACCGACGCGTACGCCACGCAGCGCAGCCTACGCTCGCACGCCACGGGGCATGAATCATCCATGGGAAGTTGTCACGAAGGTGACACCCTCCTCGGATTTGGTGACCGGCGTTGCACGGCCCGTCACCACCGCCACTGAAGCCCTGGACGGCGACGGGGCCGCCGACAGATGCCGGCGGCCCCGTCCCGTCCGACCGGTCAGGCCCAGAGCTGGCCCTCCAGGGCGTCCTCGGCGTCGGCGAGCGTGCCGCCGTACGCGCCGGTGGACAGGTACTTCCAGCCACCGTCGCACACGACGAACGCCACGTCGGCCCGACGACCCTCGCGGACCGCCTCGTGCGCCACCGCCAGGGCGGCGTGCAGGATCGCGCCGGTGGAGAAGCCGGCGAAGATGCCCTCCACCTCCACCAGCTGCCGGGTACGCAGCACGGCGTCCCGGGTGCCGACGGAGAAGCGCCGCGACAGCACGGTGGCGTCGTACAGCTCGGGGACGTAGCCCTCGTCGATGTTGCGCAGGCCGTAGACCAGCTCGCCGTAACGCGGCTCGGCCGCGACGACCTGGATCCCGTCGACCTTCTCCCGCAGGTAGCGACCGGTGCCCATGAGCGTGCCGGTGGTGCCGAGACCCGCCACGAAATGCGTGATCGTCGGCAGGTCGTGCAGCAGCTCCGGACCCGTGGTCTCGTAGTGCGCCCGGGCGTTCGCCTCGTTGCCGTACTGGTAGAGCATCACCCAGTCCGGGTGCTCCGCCGAGATCAGCTTCGCGGTGGCGACCGCCTGGTTGGAGCCGCCCGCGGCCGGCGAGAAGATGATCTCCGCGCCGTACATCCGGAGCAGCTGCACGCGCTCGGTCGAGACGTTCTCCGGCATCACGCAGACCAGGCGGTAGCCGCGCAACTTGGCCACCATCGCCAGCGAGATGCCCGTGTTGCCACTCGTCGGTTCGAGGATGGTGTCGCCCGGCCGCAGCCGGCCGGCCTCCTCGGCAGCCCGGACCATGAACAGGGCCGCCCGGTCCTTGATGCTGCCGGTCGGGTTCCGATCCTCCAGCTTCGCCCACAGCCGCACCGGCGGCGCCCCGTCGGGCACCGTCGGAGACAGCCGCGGCAACCCCACCAGGGGAGTGCCGCCGCAGGCGTCGAGCAGGCTGTCGTACCGCGCCATGGCGACCGCCCTCAGCGGGCGGCGACCGGCGTGCTGCGCACGCCGTCGGCACGGTGCTGGCTGATCGCCGCTGCCGCGGCACGGTGCTGGCTGATCGCGGCTGCCGCCGCGAATCCGAACGCGCCGCCGGCCACGGCCGGCAGGATGGTCACGCTGTCGCCGTCGTTGAGCTTGGCGTCCAGCGCACCGAGGAAGCGGACGTCCTCGTCGTTGACGTAGACGTTGACGAAGCGGTGCAGGGCGCCGGCGTCGGTGACCAGGCGGCCCTTCAGCCCCGCGTGGCGCGAGTCCAGGTCGGTGAGCAGGTCGCCCAGGGTGTCGCCGGTGCCCTCGACGACCTTCGAGCCGCCGGTGTAGCTGCGCAGGATGGTGGGAATGCGAACTTCGATGGCCATGGTGACGTGCTCCTTGATCGGGTGTGCCAGGGGGTGACGGGACGCGGACGGGTGCTACGGCGCTGAGGTCAGCGGCCGGAACACTCGTAGTCGACCGTCGCCGGGCTCTGCCCGAACATGTAGGACTGCACGGCGTGCGGGTCCACCCCGGCGTCCAGGATCCGCACCGGCTCCTCCGTCACGACGCCGTCGACGATCCGGAAGGAACGGATCTCCTCGGTGTCGGTCTCGCGGGTGGAGACCAGCAGGTAGTGCGCGCCCGGCTCGCCGGCGAAGGAGATGTCGGTGCGGGACGGGTAGGCCTCGGTCGCGGTGTGCGAGTGGTAGATGACGACGGGCTCCTCGTCCCGGTCGTCCATCTCCCGCCACACCCGGAGCTGCTCCATCGAGTCGAACTCGTAGAACGTCATGGAACGGGCCGCGTTGTCCATCGGGATGTGCCGGGTGGGGGTGTCGCTGCCGGCGGGACCGGCGACCACGCCGCACGCCTCGTCGGGGTGGTCCCGACGCGCGTGGGCGACGATCGCGTCGACGATCGACCGGTCGATGCTCAGCACGCCGCCCAGCCTAACGCCTGCCCCGCTACAGCGGGAGGTGGCGACGGTCACCATCAGTCGATCAGCGCGTTGAGCAGGGACTCCTGGAGGTAGCCCAGATAGGCGTAGACCGAAAGCTGGAACACCCGGCTGGACGAGGGATCCTCGGCCACCGCGTCGTCCAGCTCCGCGCCGAGGTCGGTGCCGTCCTTGATCTCCAGCCGGACGCCCATGGCCAGGCGGGCGTCGTTGAGGGCCCGCAGCCACGCCTCGGCCGCCTCGGCATCGAGGCGGACCTCCCCGCCGGCGGAGTCCGGCAGGGCGGCGAGGATCGCGCCGGCCTGGTCGATCTTGGCGGTCTTGAGGTCGCCCTCGGTGTAGCGGCGGAACTCGGCGCTGGTCGAGGCGTCCTCCGGGTACGCGTCCGGGAAGAGCCGGCCGACCACCGGGTCGGTGTGGTCGAACCCGTCGGTCAGCAGGCCGACGACCTCGGAGGCCACCTTCCGCAGCACCCGGACCTCGTCCACCGCCAGAACGGCCACGTAGCGGTCGCCGTGGCGACGGAACATGCTCACGAGCGGTCCACCGTCGCCCAGAGGCCGTACGCGTGCAACTGCGAGGCGTCGTGTTCCATCCGCTCCCGGGCGCCGCTGCTGACCACGGCGCGGCCCTTGTGGTGCACGTCCAGCATCAGCTGCTCGGCCCTCTCCCTGCTGTACCCGAAGAGCTTCTGGAAGACCCAGGTCACATACGTCATGAGGTTGACCGGGTCGTCCCACACGATCGTCACCCATGGCCGGTCGGACGCCGGCACCTCATCGGTGGCCGGCGTCTCGACCGGTGCAACCTGCGGAGCCGCCATGCCCCCCATCGTGCCACCGGAATCCGCGGACCGAGGAACCGGAACGCCGGGGGAGTCCGGATCGTCCCGGAAGACCACCACCGGATCGGCCCCGTCAGGCAAGGAGGATGCCGTGGTCGACGGCGTCCGAGAGCACGGCGTCCAGCGCCAGGCGAACGACGTCGAACCGGCGGGACACCTCCTGGGTCAGCTCCAGCTCGACCTCGCGCAACGCCCGCTGGGACCAGGCCCGGGCGATGTTGGGGTCGTCGTTGCCCGGGCTGCGCCAGTGCTGCCAGCAGCCGCCCGAGAGTGCCACCGCCACCGGCGGGAGCACCTCGTCGCGGGGCGCCCCGGGATAGGCCACCACCGCGTCGATCGCGCCGGCACCGGTCAGGCCGGCCACGCCGCCCGTGCTGGTGACCAGGAGCACGCGGTCGAGGTCCGCTCCGCCCCGGTGGTCGACCAGCGCCCACCGCACGGCGGCGCAGAGCCGGCGTCGGACCCCTTCGGGCAGCGGTGTGCCGAAGACCGCGCCGGCAGCGTCGGCCAGCATCCCCCGTACGGCGTGGTCGCACTGGGCGGTCGCCAGCAGCGAGAGCGCCTCCGTCTCCCGGTCGAGCAGTTGCGGCAGGCCGGCGCAGCCGACCCCGAAGACGATCTCCTGCACGACCCGGAGATGGATGTTGGCGACCTCCAGCGCGAGGTGCTGGCGGATGCGCTGTGAACAGGACCGGGCCTGCCGTTCCAGCCGCTCCGACCATGATCCCGGCTGGGAGAGCACCGACACCCGCCCGTGCGAACCCGGCAGCACCGGCGGCTCGGCGCTCGCCCGCCGCAGCCCCTCGTCGGCGGCCCAGCCCACGAGGGCCCGGCGCAGGTCGGCGCTGTCGCCGTCGCGGATGGGGAACCAGCGGGCCCCGGCCAGCCCCGGAACGGCGGCCAGCAGGGTGGCCCGGTGCGCCTCGACGGTCACCGCGACCGGGTCCACCGGGTCGGCCGCAGGGGCCGGCCCGGCGAACCCCGCCTCGGCCGGACGAGCGGACGCCCCCGTGTCCTCCGTCGTCGGCAGGCCGTCGGACGCCGGCGCCCACCCGGTCACGCCGGGCGTCACCGCGAAGAACACCCGCACCGGAGAGCGGGCGAGGTCGGCGAGCAGGTGCAGCTCGGCCGCGGCGAACGCCTGGTCCGCCGCGATGACGAAGAGCACGGCACCGGCCCGCCCCGCCGCCTCAAGCAGCACCTGCCCGCCGGCGACGCCGAGTGCGGCGGTGTCCGGGGTGTCCACCAACGTGAAGTGGCGCAGGAGGGGCTCCGGCACGGTCAGCTCGACCCGGCGCGGCGGCCGGGCGAGGGCGGGGCCGGCGGCGAGCCGGTCGGCGCCGTAGGAGTGCGGCTGGCGGTAGCCCGGCACATACGCGGACCGGCTGGGCGACTTGGCGTGGCGCAGCACCAGCCAACTGCCGGCGGGCACGCCGAGCAGGGCGGGGTCCACCCGGAGCAGATCGGCGAGCAGCGCCGTCCGGCCGGCGGCGGCCGGACCGGCTGCGATCACGCCCAGCGGCTCCGCCGGGTCGGGCCGGGCCGCGCCCAGCCGTGCGGGCAGTGGCCGGCACTGGGGCAGGTCGGTGGAGCCGAAGGTGTCACCCGACATGTCCACCTCGGGGAGCGGACCCGGCTTCATCAGGCGGCCTCCCCTGCACGGCGACCGGCGGCAACCGGCCACGTCGATAGTCCGGCGTTGCGGAACCGGATGCCGGAAGAGTACGGGCACAGCGGTGCCACGGCGAACAGGTGGGGTACTCACCGGTAACTGTCGCGTTACTCAACTTCGGTGCGTGACGGTGTGCGCGCGTACGGCATTCCGTCGATATGCTGCCGCAATGAGTCGGTGGAGGTTCGTCGGTCGGGCAGACGAGTTCAACCGCCTGCTGACCGCGGTGACGGGCGCGGAGGGACGGGGTCTCTTCTTCTCCGGCACCGCCGGCATCGGCAAGAGCAGGCTGCTCCGCGAGGTGGTCGACGCCCTGCCCCGGGAGACGTACGCGGTCTGGCTGGTCGCGGCGAGCGCGACCACCGCCGCACTGCCCTTCGGCGGGCTGGTCCAACTGCTGCCCGCGGACCAGCCGCCCGGTCTCTCACCGGCCGGGATCCTGCGCTGGGCGCTCGACGTGCTCCAACAGCAGGCAGCCGGGCGGCGGATCGTCCTCGCCATCGACGACGCGCACCTGCTCGACCCGCCGTCGGCCGCGCTGGTGCACCTCGTGGCCCGGTCGGAGAACGCCACCGTCATCGGCACCCTGCGCGACGGCGAGCAGCTTCCGCTGCCGATCCGCGCGCTGTGGACGGACGGCCTGGTGGACAACGCCGAGCTGAGCCCGATGTGTCCGGCCGACACCGCCGGCCTCCTCGCCGCCATCCTCGACGAGCCGGTCGACCCGGCGTCCGCCGACCGGCTGGGCCGGCTGTCGGCCGGCAATCCGCTGCTGCTCCGCGAGCTGGTGCACGCCGCCGTCGGCAGCGGCGAAGTGACCAGCACGTACGGGGTGTGGAAGTGGACCGGCCGGCTGGAGCTGGCGCCGAGCCTCACCGAGCTGATCGACACCCGGATCGGCCGGCTCACTCCCGGCGTACGCGCGGTGGTCGAGCTGGTCGCCTTCGGCGAGCCGCTGGGCCTGCACCTGCTGAACAAGGCCGTCGAGCCGGAGGACGTGGAGACCGCCGAGGAGCGAGGGCTGATCACCATGGTCACCGACGACCGCCGGCTCGACGTGCGGCTCGCCCACCCGCTGTACGGCGAGGTCATGCGCCGGAACTGTCCGGTCAGCCGGACCCGGCGCCTGCAGGCCCGCCTCGCCGCCCTGCTGCAGGAGGTCGGCAGCCGGCGACGCGACGACCTGCTGCGGGTGGCCGTCTGGCGGCTCGACTCCGGCACGGCACAGGACGCCCCGATGCTGCTGGGCGCGGCGGTGCAGGCGTTCACCCGGTACGACGTACCGCTGGCGACCCGGCTGGCCCGCGCGGCGCTCGACACGGGTGGCGGCTTCGACGCGGCGGAGCTGTTGGCCACCATCCTCATGTTCGCCGACCGGCCGGACGAGGCGATCGAGGTGCTCGACGCGGTCGCCGCGGATCTCGGCGACGACCGGCGGCGCAGCCGGTGGCTGACCGTCCGCGGGATGGTCAGCTACTGGGGGCTCAGCCGGGAGTCCACCGTGGAGGAGATCGCGGCGCGGGGCGCCGAGCTCGTCGACTCGGCCGACCAGGCCCGCGTGCTGGCCTTCGAGGCCATCATGCGGCTGCACCGGCTCGACCTGGGTGCGGCTCTGCGGCTGGGCCGGACGGTGCTGGACCGGCCGGCCGCCAGCGTGTCGGCCCGCGAGCTGGCCCGCTGCACCATCGCGTACCTCCACGCGGCACAGGGGCAGCTGCGGCTCAGCGCCACCGCCGTCGGCCTGACCCAGTCGGAGGCGGCGCGCTGGCGGACCGACATGCCGTACCTGCAACTCGCCCTGGAGCTGGCGCGCGGCACCCGGCTGGCGATCGGCGGCGACCTGGCCGGCATCGACGCCATCGCGGCCGACGAGTTCGCCGACCTGGCCGGTGCCGGCGACTTCCGGCTCGGCACCGGCTACCTGGCCATCCTCCAGGCCTACGCGGCGCGGCTGCGGGGGCAGAGCGACGCGGCGCTGGGGATCAGCCTCAGTGCCTGCGCCGTGCTGGCCACCAGCCGGGTGTACGCGGGCCTCGCCCAGGCCGAACGGGCGCAGACGGCGGCACTGCGCGGCGACGCGGAGCAGGCGGCGGAGGCCATGGCCGAGGCGGACCGCACCCACGCCCCGAGCATGACGGTGCTCTACCCCTGGCTGGAGCAGGCGCGGGGCGCGGTGCTCGCCGCCGCCGGCGACCTGCCCGGCGCGGCCAAGCACCTGAGCGCCCTGGCCGACCGGCTGCGCGCGGACGGCCTCGCCGGCCACGAGGTGCACGTGCTGCACGACCTCGTCCGGCTCGACCAGGCCACCGCACCGGTCGGCCCGACCTGCTCCGACGGCAGCCGCCGGACCGTCGCGCAGCGGCTGTCCGAACTCTCCGAACGTGTCGACGGTGAGCTGGCGCCACTGCTGGCCCGGCACGCCCGGGCGGTGGCGGAGGGCGACGCCGAGGAGCTGCTGGCGGTCGCCGACGACCTCGCCGACCGCGACCTGGTGCTCTGGGCGGCCGAGGCGACCGCGACCGCGC
>NZ_JBFAMU010000077.1:0-15695 GCF_040656655.1 Micromonospora sp. NPDC049799 | reverse complement strand
CCGCGCCGCTGGGCCGGTCGCCCCGGCGCCGTCGCCCGGTGCGCGGCGAGGGGCTGGCGGAACCGGTGGCGGTGCGGGGCGGAGTCACCGTGCGACGGTACCCGCCGGACCCGACACCGGCCGCGCGGCACGGCCCGGGACACCGTCACGGTCCGGCATCCGTACGGCCGCGCCCGGTTACATCCCTGCGGCGACGCCTGGGCCGAATCGGTTAGGGTGCGAATCATGCCGAGCGATGTGGTCCGTGTGATCTACCGCAAGTACGACGGCAGCGCCCACCGCGACTATCCGGCCCGCCGGCTGGCCGAGGACGACCTCGGAATCTGGCTCGGCGTCACCGCCGGCACCGCCTCGGTCTACCACGGCCGCCCGTCGGTGGAGCAGATCCCCTTCGTCCTCCTGGTGCCGCACGCGGCCTGGTGGACGGGCATGTTCAACCCGCCGCCGCGGACCAGCGAGGTCTACTGCGACATCACCACACCCGCCCGCTGGGCCGACGAGGACACGGTCCACCTGGTCGACCTCGACCTGGACGTCGTACGGCGACGGGCCACCGGCCTCGTCGAGCTGCGCGACGAGGACGAGTTCGCCGAGCACCGGGTCCGCTTCGGCTACCCGGACGACGTGATCGCCGAGGCGGAGGCCGCCGCCGGATGGCTCCTCGGTGCACTGGGTGACGGCACCGAGCCGTTCGCCACGTCGTACCGGAAGTGGCTGGCCCTGGTGGTCTGAGCCGGCGCCGTCGTCGTGGCCGTCACCAGCGCGGTGGCCAGGTGTCCTCCGGGCCGAGCGGCGGCACGTCGCGCACCTTCTCCGGGTTCAGCTGGTTGAAGATTCCGGTCACCCGCCCCTCGTGCACGGCCAGGGCGGTGACCAGCCGCAGCGGCCGGCCGTCGCGGAACACCGTCTCCAACTGGAGCCCCAGGACACCGTCGACCAGCACCGGCCGGGCACGCAGCCGGCCACCGTAGCGGCCGGCCTGGCCGAACAGCCCGAGGGTGAAGCGGGCGACCTTGTCGGCGCCGAGGATCCGGTTCGGGCCGGCCGGGAAGTGCCCGCCGCCGTCGCCGACCAGGACCACGTCCGGGGCGAGGACCTTCACCAGTTGGTCCAGCTCACCCGACTCGGTGGCGGCGACGAACGCCCGCACGACGCGTTGCTGCTCGGCGGTGTCGGCGGTGTGCCGGGGCGCGTCCGGGGCGTTGACCGCGCGGCGGGCCCGGGAGGCGAGCTGTCGGGCGGCGACGTCGGTGGTGCCGAGCACCTCGCCGACCCGGGCGAAGGGCACCGCGAAGACGTCGTGCAGGACGAACGCGACCCGCTGCTCGGGGCTCAGCCGCTCCAGCACCACCAGCAGGGCGGTGCCGACCTGGTCGGCGCGGACCACCCGCTCGGCCGGGTCGGGTGCGAAGCCGTCCGACCGGGGGAGGGCGTCCAGCGGCGTGACCACCGGCTCGGGCAGCCACTGGCCCGGGTACGTCTCCCGACGCACCCGCGCCGAGCGGAGCACGTCCAGGCAGATCCGGGAGCAGGTGGTGGTCAGCCAGGCACCGAGCTGGCGGATCTCGGCGCGGGCCGCGGGGTCGGCGAGCGCCGCCGCATACCGCAGCCAGGTCTCCTGGACGGCGTCCTCGGCCTCGCTGCGGCTGCCCAGCATCCGGTACGCGACTGCGGTGAGCCGGCCTCGCTCCGCCTCGAACTCCGCCGTCAGGTCGCCCATCCCGTCGCTCCCTCCCCGATACACGGGACGATCCTCCCCTGTCGGAGGACGCCGCACGGCCCCCGAGCGTGACAGCAGGGAAATCCTCCCTTTCGTGCGAGTGGATCTACGCGGCCGAGCTTGATCGAGGACGTCGACGCGGGCCCTCACGCCGGTCGCTGCCCGAGTACCCGGTTACTGGACGTCAAGGACGGCGCGGGTCACGGAGTGTGATCACTGGCTCGGCAACCGCCACACACTGTCGGGCACTTTGCTCTGCACCCCTGGACGCACCACCCGAACCACCTGGGCTTTTTCATTGCGCTCTTGGCAGTCGTTGGGGCGGCTTCGCTGCGTACGGTTACCGGCGCGCATCGGGGTGCAGAGCAAAGCGGGGATCGCGGTAATGGGCGGTCGGGGCCATCTCACCCGGAGCACGACGATCAGGCGGTGGTTGTCGGCGGGCGGTCTTGGGCGGGGTGGGTGATGATCGCGGGATGAGCGAGGTGAGTGGGACCGACGGGACCAGCGGGAGCGACGGGGCCGCCGTGGTGGAGCCGGTCGGGGGGACGATGCGGGAGTTGCTGCGGGTCGCGTCCGGTGACGCGGTCGAACTCGCGGCCGTCGACCCGCGGTCGACGCCGGGGCTGCCCGACCGGGAGGTGACCGGTGAGGACCGCAAGGCGTGGGCGCGTACCCAGGTCGAGCTGCTCGGTGTCGGACTGGGACGGCAGCAGGAGATGCTCTTCGCCTGCGCGAAGGCGCCGGCGGTTCCGGCCGTCCCGGGCCCGGCGGCGGGGCGGCGGGTGCTGCTGGTGCTCCAGGCGATGGACAGCGGGGGCAAGGACGGCACGATCAAGCGTGTCGCCGGTGCGATGAACCCGCTCGGGCTGCACATCCGCTCGTTCGGCCCGCCGACGGAGCAGGAGTTGGCCCACGACTTCCTGTGGCGGATCCGGCGCGCCCTGCCCGCGGCCGGGTACGTGGGTGTCTTCAACCGGTCGCACTACGAGGACGTGCTGGTGGCCCGGGTCGACTCCCTGGTGCCGGAGGCGACCTGGCGGGCCCGGTACGACGAGATCAACGCCTTCGAGCGGGAGCTGGCCGACGACGGGCTCACCCTGGTCAAGGTGATGCTGCACATCTCCCACCACGAGCAGGGCAAGCGCCTGCTGGCACGGCTGGACGACCCGCGCAAGCACTGGAAGTACAACCCGGGTGACGTCGACGCGCGGGCCCGCTGGAACGACTACCAGGCCGCGTACGCCGAGGCTCTGGGCCGGTGCGACACGGACGCCGCGCCCTGGTTCCTGGTGCCGGCGGACCGGAAGTGGTACCGCGACTGGGCGGTGGCCCACCTGCTGCGTGAGACGTTCGACACGCTCGGTCTCGGGTATCCGGCTGCCACCTTCGACGTACGACGGGAACGGGAGCGACTGCTGGGAGCCACGGGACCGGTGAAAGTTAACGGAAGGTGAACAGAGGGTAGATCGGAGCTGGCCAGAGGTGGGCCGCCGTTTTCCCGGATCCGTCGTTTCCTAGCATTCCCAGGCGGGCGCCTCTCCGGGGGAGCCTCCACCCTTCCACCGACACGACGAGGTCCGTGCTGTGAAGTTTTCCTTCCGCCCGAACGAGGGCGCCTTCTACGAGCTCTTCACCAGGGCCGCGCAGAACCTGGTGAAGGGCACCGAACTGCTGAACGAGCTGGGGCTGCCCGGAGTCGAGGTGCAGTCGGTCAGCGAACGGCTGACCGAGGTGGAGCACGACAGCGACCAGATCACCCACGAGCTGTACAAGAAGATCAACTCCACGTTCATCACGCCGTTCGACCGGGAGGACATCTACCGGCTCGGGTCGCTGCTGGACGACGTCATGGACCACCTTGAGGCGGTCGGCAACCTGCTCTACCTGTACGGCCTGACCAAGCTCCCGTCGCTCCCCCGGGAGATGCACGAGCTGGTCAACGTGCTGGACCAGCAGGCGAAGCTGACCGCCGAGGCGATGCCCCGGCTGAAGTCGATGAAGGACCTCGAGGACTACTGGATCGAGTGCAACCGGCTCGAGAACACCGGTGACCAGATGTACCGGATGCTGCTGGTCCGCCTCTTCTCCGGGGAGTACGACGCCCTGACGGTACTGAAGATGAAGGAGGTCGCCGACGAGCTGGAGGCGGCCTGCGACGCCTTCGAGCACGTGGCCAACACCGTCGAGACCATCGCGGTCAAGGAGTCCTGATCCTGTGAGTCCCGAACTCATCGCCGTGCTGGCGGTGATCGCGGTGGCCCTGGCGTTCGACTACACCAACGGGTTCCACGACGCCGCCAACGCGATCGCGACCAGCATCTCCACCCGCGCGCTGACACCCCGCGTGGCCCTCGCCATGGCGGCGGTCGGCAACTTCATCGGCGCGCACTTCGGTGCCGAGGTGGCCAAGACCGTCGGTAGCGGGCTGGTGAAACTACCCACCGGGCAGGCCAGCCTGGCCATCGTCTTCGCCGGCGTGATCGGCGCGATCGTCTGGAACCTGATCACCTGGTACTTCGGCCTGCCGTCCTCCTCGTCGCATGCGTTGATCGGCGGCCTGGTCGGCTCGACGATCGCCGCCTCCGGCACGGTCCTGTGGACCGGTATCGGGGAGAGCGTCATCATCCCGATGATCCTCTCGCCGATGGTCGGCTTCCTGCTCGGTTACATCGTCATGATCGCCGTGCAGTGGATCTTCCGGAAGGGGCACCCGGGCAAGCTGAACCGGGGCTTCCGCTGGGCGCAGACCGCCTCGGCCGCCGCCATGTCGGTCGGCCACGGCATGCAGGACGCCGCCAAGACCATCGGCATCGTGGTGCTCGCCCTCTACGTGGGCGGCTTCCAGGACGATCCGGAGTTCATCCCGGAGTGGGCGTTCTGGACCTCGGCGGCCGTCCTCGCGGCCGGCACGTACGCCGGTGGCTGGCGGATCATCCGGACCCTCGGACGGAAGATCATCGACCTGCGTCCGCCGGAGGGCTTCGCGGCCGAGACCGTGGCCAGCTCGGTGCTCTACTTCAACGCGCTGGTCCTGGGCGCCCCGATCTCGACCACCCACACGATCACCTCGGCGATCATGGGTGTCGGGGCCACCAAGCGGCTCTCGGCCGTGCGCTGGGGCGTCGCCGGCAACATCATCGGCGCCTGGATCCTGACCTTCCCGGCCGCCGGCTCCATCGGCGCCCTCATGTACTTCCTGGTCCGCCCCCTCTTCAGCTGACAGAAGGAAGGGCCCCTTGTCAACGCCTGGCGTTGTACAAGGGGCCCTTCCTGACGCACCTAGGTGTAATCGACGCCGATCTGCGCGCGGATGCCGTCGAGCAGCGCCATGACCTCCAGCGTGACCGAGTGCGGCACGAGCGGACTCTCCGGGAGACCCGCCGCGAGGCAGCGCTGGACCTCCTCGGCCTCGTACTGGTAGCCGTTGCCGACCAGCTCCGTCGTGACGGTCTCCGGCTCGGCGCCGTCCCGGTGCAGCGTCATCGAGCCGGGCCGGAAGAACGGCTCCGGCAGGTCGATCCGCCCGCCGGTGCCGGTGATCGAGGCGACCAGCGGGGTGGCCCCCACCATGCCGCAGCTCAACGTGGCCACCGCCCCCGAGTCGTACCCGAACACGATCCCGGTGTTCTCGTCCACGCCCTCCGGGCTCACCTTCGCCCACGAGCGCACGTGATCGGGCACCCCGAGCAGCAGGTGCGCCAGGCTCACCGGGTACACACCCAGGTCCAGCAGCGCGCCACCGCCCAGGGCGCGGGCCCGCATCCGGTGCTCCGGCGGGAACTCACCGGCCGCCCCGAAGTCCGCCCGCACACTGGTCACCGCGCCGATCGCGCCGTCGGCGATCAGCTCGCACATCCGGCGTACCAGCGGGTTCGTCCGCATCCACATGGCCTCCATGAGGAAGACCCCGGCGGCGCGCGCGGCGTCGACCAGCTCCCGGCTGGTGGCCAGGTCGAGGGTGAAGGGCTTCTCCAGCAGCACCGCGCGGCCCGCCCGGAGACAGGTCAGGGCCGCGGCGTGGTGGGCGGCGTGCGGGGTGGCCACGTAGACGACGTCCAGGTCGGCGTCCGCGGCCAGTTCCGCCCAGGAGGCGTACGCCCGCCGCGCGCCGTGCCGGGCCGCGAAGCGCTCGGCGCTCTCCCGCGTACGCGAGCCGACCGCGACCAGCTCGGCGCCCGGCACCAGCCGGAGGTCTTCGGCGAACCGACCGGCGATGTGGCCGGTGGCGAGGATGCCCCAACGAGTCATGCCGCAACGCTAGCGAAGATCACCGGGGGAGCGGGACGGGGTTCCGGGGGGCGGGAAACGGGCCGCGTCGTGGCGGCGGGGCGTGGCCTAGGCTCACCGCATGACGATCGAGCGCGATGGCTTCCCCGCCCCGCCGGCGCTGGTGGAGCACGCCCGCCGGTTCCGTGCCGAGGGGGGCACCCCGGCCGTGCCGCGGGTCGCGGCGACCGTGCTGCTGCTGCGTCCGGCCCCGGCCGACTTCGAGGTCTACCTGATCCGCCGGGTCGCCGCGATGGCCTTCGGCGGGATGTACGCCTTTCCCGGTGGCGGTGTGGACGCCTCGGACTCGCAGGCGCACGTGGACTGGGCCGGCCCGGACCCCGCCCAGTGGGGTGCCCGGCTCGGCCTGTCTCCGGAGGCCGCCCAGGCGGTGGTGTGCGCGGCCGCGCGGGAGGTGTTCGAGGAGGCTGGTGTGCTGCTCGCCGGCCCGGACGCGCAGACCGTGGTGGGCGACGTCAGCGGCGACGACTGGGAGGCGGCCCGGATCGCCCTGGAACGGCACGAGGTGGGCTTCGCCGACCTGCTCGCGCAGCGAGGGCTCACCCTCCGGTCCGACCTGCTGCTGCCGTGGAGCCGGTGGATCACCCCGGAGTTCGAGCCGCGCCGCTTCGACACGTACTTCTTCCTGGCTCTGCTGCCCGAGGGGCAGCGGACCCGGGACGTCTCCCGCGAGGCCGACCGCGTGCTCTGGGCCCGGCCGGCCGACGCCCGCGACCGGGCGGCGGCGGGCGAGCTGACCATGCTCCCGCCCACCCTGGTCACCCTCGGTCAGGTGGCGGCCTGCGGTGACCTGGACGGGGTGGCCCACGCGGCGACGACCCGCGACGCCGCCACCCCGGTCACACCACACCTGGAGTCGACGCCCGACGGCCCCCGCTTCCTGCTGAGCCCTCCCTGATCGCGCTCGATCACGGAAGTAGTGGTGTCGCAGGCGCATCGAGGCCACTACTTCCCGCATCGAGCGTGATCAAGGGTGGGCACCCCGCAACGACACCGGCGCCCCGCCGTGGGCGAGGCGCCGGTGGACCGGGAAGGCGGCTCAGCCGAAGCGGCCGGTGATGTAGTCCTCGGTCTTCTTCACGCTCGGGTTGCTGAAGATCTTCTGGGTGTTGTCGTACTCGATGAGGCGGCCCGGGTCGCCGGTCTTCTCGATGGAGAAGAAGGCGGTCCGGTCCGAGACACGGGCGGCCTGCTGCATGTTGTGCGTCACGATGATGATCGTGAACTTGTCCTTCAGCTGGAACATCAGGTCCTCGATGGCCAGCGTGGAGATCGGGTCGAGCGCCGAGCAGGGCTCGTCCATGAGCACGACCTGCGGCTCGACCGCGATGGTACGGGCGATGCAGAGCCGCTGCTGCTGACCGCCGGAGAGGCCGGCACCCGGCTTGGCGAGGCGGTCCTTCACCTCGTCCCACAGGTTCGCCGACTTCAGCGCCTTCTCGGCCGCCTCGTCCAGGATCGACTTGCGCCGTACGCCGTTGAGGCGCAGCCCGGCCACCACGTTCTCGTAGATGCTCATGGTGGGGAACGGGTTCGGGCGCTGGAAGACCATGCCGATCATCCGGCGGACGGCGGTGACGTCCACGTCGCGGTCGTAGATGTCCTGCCCGTCGATGGTGAGGCTGCCCTCGACCCGGGCCCCCGGGAGCACCTCGTGCATCCGGTTGATCGACCGCAGGAAGGTGGACTTGCCGCAGCCGGAGGGGCCGATCAGGGCGGTCACCGTCTTGGGTTCGACGGTCAGGTTGATGTTCTCGATCGCCTTGAAACCGCCGTAGTAGGCGGTGACGTTCGAGGCTTCGATGCGCTTGGCCATGGTGGTGGTACCTCCGGGGTTCATCGGCCGAGCCGGTTGCGACGGGCCAGCAGCTTCGCCGCGATCGTCAGGATCAGCACGAGGGCGACCAGGGTGAGTGCCGCGGTCCACGCCCGCGCCGGCGCGTACCTGGACGCGTCACCGGCCTGCTGGTAGACGAAGAGGGCCAGCGACGACTGGTTGTTCTCGAAGGGGTTGAAGTTGATCGCCGCGCCACCGCCGGCAACGAGCAGCACCGGGGCGGTCTCGCCGGCCGCGCGGGCGATGGCGAGCATGACGCCGGTGACGATGCCCGGCAGGGCGGTCGGCAGCACGACCCGCAGGATGGTCTTCCACTTCGGCACGCCGAGCGCGTACGCGCCCTCGCGCAGCGGCGCCGGCACGAGGCGCAGCATCTCCTCCGTCGACCGGACGATCGTCGGGAGCATCAGCACGCTGAGGGCCAGTGCCGCGGCGAAGCCGGAGAATCCCGGCCGCCCGTCGTTGAAGTACGGCGACACGATCAGGATCCAGAAAGCCAGGATGAACAGACCGGAGACGATCGACGGGATGCCGGTCATCACGTCGACGAAGAACCGGATCGCGGCGGCGAACGCGCCCCGGCCGTACTCGACGATGTAGATCGCGCAGAGGACCCCGACCGGGACGGTGATCAGGGTGGCGATGCCGACCTGCTCCAGGGTGCCGACGATGGCGTGGTACGCGCCACCGTTGGGATCGCGTGCCCCGATGTTGTTCATCGAGGTGAGGAAGAAGTCTGCGTCCAGCCGCTCGGCGCCCTTGGTGACCAGCGTCCAGACCACCGAGGCCAGCGGCAGGACGGCCAGCACGAACGCCGAGTGGATCAGCGCGCTCCAGGTGCGGTTGCGCGCCGACCGGCGGCCCTCGACCGCGTTGGCGGCGAGGAAGAGCCCGGCCAGGTAGAGGACCGCCCCGATCGCCACGACCAGGACCGGGCCGCCGATGCCCGTGCCGTACACGAGGCCGGCGGCGACCAGCAGCGCGACCAGCGCGATGGCCGGCGCGGCGTACTTCGGCAGTCGCCGGGCCCGCAGCGTCGGCGGTTGGGCCGGCGGGCGGGTGCGATGGGATGTGACGGTGGTGGTCATGCGGCCGACTCCGTGAACTCCCGGCGGCGGTAGATGATCGCCCGCGCCGTGATGTTGACGATCAGCGTGATCGCGAAGAGGACCAGACCGGAGGCGATCAGCGCGCCCCGACCCGTCTCGTTCGCCTCGCCGAACGCGTTGGCGATGTTGGCGGCGATGGTGTTGCCGCCGTTCTCGATCAGGTTGAACGAGATGTTGAACGTGATGCCGAGGGTCAGCGCCAGCGCGATGGTCTCGCCGAGCGCGCGGCCCAGGCCGAGCATCACCGCGGCGATGATGCCGGGGCGGCCGTAGGGAAGCACCGCGGTGCGGAGCATCTCCCAGCGGGTGGCGCCCAGCGCGAGGGCGGCCTCCTCGTTGGCGGTCGGGGTCTGCAGGAACACCTCGCGGGAGAGCGAGGTGATGATCGGCAGGACCATGATCGCGAGCACCAGCGCGCCGAGCAGGATGGAGGCGCCGAAGGGGCCGTCGCCGCCGAACAGCGGAATCCAGCCGAAGTACGTGTTCAGCCACGCCGAGAAGTCGCGGACCGGGCCGGAGAAGTAGTCCCGGCCCCAGAGGCCGAAGACCACGCTGGGCACGGCGGCGAGCAGGTCGATGAGGAAACCGAGGGAGGTACCCAGCCGGCGCGGCGCGTAGTGGGACAGGTAGAGCGCGATCCCGAGCGCCACCGGGACGGCGAGCAGCAGCGCGATCACGGAGCTGAGGACGGTGCCGAAGGCGAGCGCACCGATGCCGAACTTCGGCTCCGGGTCGTTCGGGAACCAGCCCTCGAACGTCCAGAAGTTCTCCGTGTTCGCGCGGAGCGCCGGGACCGCCTTGATGATCAGGAACACCGCGATGGCGGCGATGACGACCAGGACGGCGGTGCCGGCGGCCAGCGTGAGGCCGCGGAAGGCCCGTTCGGCGCCGAACCTCCGGGCCCGCGGCAGCGCGCCGCCACCGCCCAGGCCGGGGCCGTCCGGTGTACGGGTGCTGACTGGTGCCTCGGCCGTACGCGCCGAGGCACCGGCGGGGCTCCCGTAACCGTTGGTCACGGGGCTCCCGCCGGTGCCGGCGTTGGCCGAGCGGTGAGGGATGTCACCCATCTGCTCGCTCGCTCCGATTGAGGAATGGTGGGGTCGGGTCGGGTCAGGAGAGGCTGGTGACCGCGGTCTCGACCTTGGTCCGGACGGTCTCCGGCAGCGGGGCGTAGCCCAGCTCGGTCAGCTCCGCCTGGCCCTCGGTGCTGGCCGCGTAGCCGAGGAAGCCCTTCACCAGCGGCAGCTTGTCGGCGGCGGTGCCCTTCTCGCAGACGATCTCGTAGGTCACCAGGACGATCGGGTAGGCCCCGGCCTCCTTGGTGTTGTAGTCGATCTTCATCTTGAGGTCGTTGCCCTGACCCTCGATGGCCGCACCCTGGATCGTCTTGCCGGCCGACTCCGCGGTCAGCTCGGCGAACTCGCCGGCGCCGTTACCGACCTTGGCGATGCCCAGGCCGGCGTTCTCGGCGAACGACCACTCCATGTAGCCGATGGCACCCTCGGCACCCTTGACCCGGCTGGCCACGCCGTCCGAGCCCTTGGCGCCGGTGCCGCCCGGGGCCTTCCACTCCTTGGCCTTGCCGAAGGTCCAGTCGGCCTCGGCGGTCTTGCCCAGGAAGTCGGTAAAGTTGTCGGTGGTGCCCGACGAGTCCGACCGGTGCACGGTCTGGATGGCGGTGGCGGGAAGCTTGGCGTCCGGGTTGTCGGCCTTGATGGCCGCGTCGTCCCACTTGGTGATCTTGCCCGCGAAGATCTTGGCCAGGGTGGCCGGCTTCAGCTGGAGGTTCTCGACGCCGGTGAGGTTGTAGGCGACGGCGACCGGGCCGATGACCATCGGCAGGTTGACTGCCTTGCCGGTGGCGCAGCGGGCGTCGGCCTTGGGCTGCTGGTCCTCCTTGAGGGCCGAGTCCGAGCCGGCGAAGTCGGCGGTGCCGGCGATGAAGGCCTCGATGCCGGCGCCGGAGCCCGAGGGCTCGTAGTTGATGGTGACGCCCTGGCACTTCTGCTGGTACGCCTTGATCCACTCGGCCATGGCGTTCTTCTGGGCCGAGGATCCCTGAGCGTTCAGCGTGCCCGTGGCGCAGTCGGCCGCCGCGGACGACCCGGAGGCCGACGGGCTGGCAGGCTCGTTGTTGTCCGAGCCGCATGCACTGAGAGCGAGCGTCGCGGTAAGAGCGAGGCAGGCGAGAGTGCCGTGCCGCTGGAGCTTCACCTGAGGGGTTTCCCTTCACGTCTGACTGACTGGGCCCCGGGTTGGGGGACCCGGACCGGCACGCTGACCGGCTGGTCCAAAAGCTAGGAGCGCCAGGTGACCGGTTCGCCGGTCGCAAGTGAACGAAAGGTGAACAGGTTGAACCCTCGTGGTGACCGCTCGCTGAGGGCGAGTTGTCCGTTACGTGAACTCAGGTGCCCCTGTCGGACGTATGGGTATTTTCCCGGTTCGCCGTTACCGCGCCGAGTCGCCGCCGTTATCCGGCGGTGACCCGTCGCGCCGCCGCTCAGGAGATCCCGGCCACCTGGTCGGCCACCCGGCGGCGCAGCACATCCGGCAGCGCCGCGTAGCCCAGGGCGGTGATGGCCCGCTGCCCCTCGGCGCTGGCCGTCCAGCCGAGGAAGCCCCGGACCAGTGGCACCTCGTCCGGGGCGAGTCCCCGCTCGCAGAGGATCTCGTAGGTGACCAGCACGATCGGGTACGCCCCCGCCACCCGGGTGTGGCTGTCCACCTCGACCGGCAGGCCGTTGCCCGGCATGGTCACCGCCTTCCCGGCACCCTCCGCCGACGGCGGGACGAACTCACCGGCCGCGTTGCGGATCCGGGCTACCGGCAGGCCCGCCCGCCGGGCGTACGACAGCTCCAGGTAGCCGATCGCGCCCTCGGTGTCGGCGACCGCCTCGGTCAACCGCTCCGAACCCTCCGCGCCGGTCCCGCCCGGCCCCGGCCACGTCCGGTCCGTACCGAGGGTCCAGTCACCCGGCGCCGCGGCCCCGAGGTAGGTCGTGAAGGTCTCGGTGGTGCCGGAGTCGTCCGACCGGTGCACCGACCGGATCGGCGCGGCGGGCAGGTCGACCCCGGGGTTGTCGGCGCGTACGGCGGGATCGTCCCAGGTCGAGATCGCGCCCGCGAAGATCCGGGCCACGGTCGCCGGGGTCAGCCGGAGTTCGGCGACGCCGCTGAGCCGGTACGCGACCGCCACCGGGCCGATCACCATGGGCAGGCTGATCGTCCGACCGCCCGAACACTGCGCGTCGGCCTGCTCCTGCTCCTTCGGTTCGAGCAGCGACTCACTGCCCGCGAAGTCGGCGGTGCCGGCGACCAGCGCCTTGATGCCGGCCCCCGAGCCGGAGGGCTCGTAGTTGATCGTCGATCCGGGGCAGGATCGCTGGTAGGCGCGGGTCCAGATCTCCATCGCGTTGCGCTGGGCCGAGGAGCCCTGCGCGTCCAGGGTGCCGGCGGCGCACAGTTCGCGGGGGACCGGGCCGGTGACGGGATCCGCCGTGCACGCCCCGACGGTCAGCAGCAGCGCCGCGACGCTGCCGGCCGTGCCGAACCGTCGCCCGCGCAACACTCAGCCCAGTTGGTAGTTGACGTGCGCCGACCAGTGCGCGAAGCCGAGCCGCCCGTAGAGGGCGACCGCGCCGGTGTTCGACTCGTCGACGTAGAGCATCACCCGGTCCAGGCCCCGCCGGTCCCGCAGGTACGTCAGCCCCGCGGCGGTCAGCGCCCGACCCAGCCCGCCGCCGTGGAACGAGGGGTCCACCCCGAGCACGTAGACCTCGCCGATGCGGGCGGACCCGGGCCGCTCGTGCACCTTCGTCCAGTGGAAGCCGCGCAGCCGGCCGTCGGAGGAGTCGACCGCGAGCAGGAAGCCCGCCGGGTCGAACCAGGGCTCCGCCAGGCGTACCCGCAGGTCGTCGACCGACCAGAGGCCCTGCTCCGGGTGCTCGGCGAAGGCCCGCGCGTTCAGCGCCAGCCACGCGGCGTCGTCGTCTCCCGGCCGGTACGCGCGCAGCGTCACGCCGTCCGGCAGAGGCTGCTCCGGGATCGGCGCGGTGAGCGGCCGGCGCAGCTGCCAGAGCACCCGGGCGCGCCGGAAGCCCAGGTCGACGGCGAGCGCGGCGGCCGACGGGTGGTCGCCGTGCGCCCACACCCGGAGCGGCCCGGTGGCCGTCGCGAGGACACCCCGGGCCAGCGCCCGCCCGGTGCCCCGCCGCCGGTACGCGGGGTGGACGACCAGCTCGACCCCGGTCCCGGTGGCGGTGTCGGTGGTGTCCAGGTGCGCATATCCGGTCAGGGTGCCGTCGTCGGCGCGGGCGGTGAGGTGCACCGCGGGGGCCGCGGCGTCCCGGAGGCGGAGCAGGACGTGCTCGTCGAACGGGTCCGCCCCGTCGGCGTCGCCGGCTAGCCGGGCGAGGGTCAGCACGTCGGTCACCTCGGCCGGGTCGAGCCGGTCGGTCCGGGTCACCTGGTCGACGGTCGGTTCGGCGTTGCTCATGCCGGCTCCTCGCTTCGCTCGGAGCCGGCCTGAGGCACCACCGCACTGAGTCCGACGATTCGCTCGCTCCGCTCGCTCATGCCGGCCACCGTAGCCCGCGCCCGCGGTGGCGCCGGACCGGCCGGCTCATGTCGTGCCGGTCGGCATCGCCCCCACCTGGAACCGGCTCGTCAGGTCCGGCAGGATTCGGTGCAGCGCGTCCACGGTGCCCTGCCGGTCGCCGCCGGCGTCGTGCAGCAGCACCACCGAGCCGGGTACGACGCCGGTGACCACGGTGGCGGCGATCCGGCCGGCTCCCGGCGCCTGCCAGTCCGACGGGTCCACGTTCCAGTGCAGGGGGACCATGCCGAGTTCCTCGGCCACCGAGACGACCGTACGTGTCCAGGCGCCGCCGGGCTGGCGGTAGTAGGAGATCGGGGCACCGGGGGCCGCCGCCCGGATCGCGTCGCTGGTGCGCAGCAGGTCGGCCCGGATCCGGTCGGCGGACCGCGCCCCGAGCCGGACGTCGTGGTTCCAGGTGTGGTTGCACAGGGTGTGCCCGTCGGCCACGATGGCCCGGATCAGGTCCGGGTGGTTCTGCGCGTTCTCGCCGACCACGCAGAAGGTGGCCTTGACGTCGTACTGCCGCAGCACCGTGAGCACCTGCGGGGTGTAGTGGGGGTTCGGGCCGTCGTCGAAGGTCAGTGCGACGGTCGCGGTGCCCGTGGTGGTGTGCGCGCCGTACGCCTCGTCGGAGTCGTCGGGCGCCCCGGACTGCGTGGCCTGCCCGTCCGGGCCCCCGGGGTCGTCCTGCCCGGCCTCGTCGGGCCCGCTCGGCCCGCCGCCCGCCGAGGGCTGGTCGGCGTAGTGCGGGGCGGTGGCGCCGGTGGTGACGCCGCGACCGGGCGCGTCCGGGACCAGGCTGCGACCCAGGGCGTACGCGGAGCCGAGCAGGGCGGTCAGCACCAGGGCGACGGTGGCCAGGGAGCGGACGGCCGGGCTGACCCGCATCAGTGGACCTGTCCCGGTCCGGACTCCGCCACCGCGGTCGATGCACGCACGATCTCCCCCTTTGACTGGCAAACCCGGCAGTCAGAATAGAGCGGGCTAGCCGTACAAAAGGGGCAGATCGGTAATAGTGCCTGCGGAAGGGGACGGTCAGACCGGCAGCGGCGCGTGCTCCGTGTCCGGCAGCGAACGGGACGGCGGCACGACGAACTTGTAACCGACCTGGCGGACCGTGCCGATCATCGACTCGTACTCCGAGCCGAGCTTCGCCCGCAGTCGCCGGACGTGCACGTCCACCGT
This sequence comes from Micromonospora sp. NPDC049799, assembly GCF_040656655.1. Classification (NCBI taxonomy): domain Bacteria; kingdom Bacillati; phylum Actinomycetota; class Actinomycetes; order Micromonosporales; family Micromonosporaceae; genus Micromonospora; species Micromonospora sp. NPDC049799. The sequence goes on along the minus strand of NZ_JBFAMU010000077.1, from coordinate 957 downwards.
GCGGGTGCCGCCGAAGTAGTCGTAGCCCCAGACCTCGCGCAGCAGCTGGTCCCGGGTGAAGACCCGGCCCGGGTGCTGGGCCAGGAACTTCAGCAGCTCGAACTCCTTGTAGGTGAGGTCCAGCGGCCGGCCCTTGAGCTTGGCGGCGTACGTGTCGGGGTCGATGGTCAGCTCGCCCGCCCGGACGGAGCCGCCGGTGCCGGCGGTCGCGTTGCTCAGCCGGCCGACCGCGAGGCGCAACCGTGCCTCCACCTCGGCCGGACCTGCCGAGGCGAGGATGACGTCGTCGACGCCCCAGTCGGCGTTGAGCGCGATCAGACCGGCCTCGGTGACGACCGCGACGAGGGGAACGCCGAGCCCGGTGGCGTGCAGCATCCGGCAGGTGGCGCGGGCCTCGCTCAGCTCGGAGCGGGCGTCGACCATGACCGCGTCCGGGCTGGGGCCGGCGACCAGGGTGCGGACGTCACGCGGCGCGGTGCGGACCGAGTGCGGCAGCAGGTCGAGCGCCGGCAGCACAGCGGATGGTTCGCCTGCGCGTGCGGTCACCAGCAGCAGGATCTCCACGATCACCTCCGTCCCGGCGGCCGCATCGGCCGCGCGCGACCAGCGGCGCCCCGAACCGGGCGTGCGCTGATGAACTTGCGTGGGTCCCGGCGTCGCTGACGGGCGGGTAACGGCTTGAGCGTAACCGATGGCCCCGGCTTCACCTTCACGTCCTTTCCCGTTTGCCCGAGTTGCCCTTGATCGCAGCTCACCTTTTAACGTCGCCGAAACCGTGCTCCCCGCACCGGACAGCGGGTCTGGCACGATCGGAGGCGTGTATCCCGCCAGCTCGCCCGACACCGGCCGTGATCCGTGGCCCGACGGGCCCCGTCCGGCACCGGCCGGCGCCTCGCCCGCTCCGCGTACCGGACCGGGTGAGGAGGACGACGGCGACCGCCGGAGCGGCCCGCGCCG
>NZ_JBFAMU010000076.1:0-15700 GCF_040656655.1 Micromonospora sp. NPDC049799 | reverse complement strand
GCCGCCGGGGCCGTGCGCCGCGCCGGGTGCCCGTGTGGTGCTGGGTGCCCCCGGGGGTCGTCGCGGTGGTCGCCACGGCCGCCGGCGTGCCGCTCGCGCCGCTGCTCGGCCTGGCCCTGGCGGTGCTGTTCACCCTGGTCCGGCACACGTACCGGCGCGGGTGACCCCGTTCCGGTCATCCCCTGCTTCCGCAGGTGTTCGTCACGCTGGTGCTCGACCTCCGGGCTTTCTTGAGAAGGTGTTTCCGGCATGGTGTCGTATCGGGGCGCAGCCGTTCGTGGAACTGGTGTGCGGCGGCCGGTCGGGCCGCTGGACACGAGGAGTCGGAAAAGAGCCTCGTCCGGGGACTGAAAGGAGACGACCATGACGGAGTACCTGATCGCCTTCAACGATGAGTGGGTGCGCGAACACACGGCGGAGGAGATTCGGGAGAAGGGCAGGGCCGCCCGCGCGGTGATCGAGGAGATGCGGGTCGAGGGGGTCCTGATCTTCAGCAACGGCGGGCTCGACCGGTCCACGGTGGTGTGCAGTGTCGAGTCGGTCGACGGCAAGCCGGTCTTCACCGACGGCCCGTACGTCGAGACCAAGGAGCACCTCGGCGGCTTCGCCGTCGTGGACGTGCCCGACGACGCGGCGGCGCGATACTGGGCCGGCAGGCTCGCGACCGTGCTCGACTGGCCGCAGGAGGTGCACCGGTTCCGGGGTCCCGGGGAGGCCCGGCGTAGCGGCTCCGGGGAGAGGTGAGCGCGGTGCCCCGGTACCTGCTGTCGGTCTACGGACCGGCCGAGCACACCGAGTTCGGCCCCTACCCCTCCCAGGAGGCCATGCTGCAGTCGTTCGCCGACACCGGGGCCTTCAACGAGCGGCTCCGCAGAGACGGTCACCTGGTCTTCGCCGACGGCCTGGAGCCCGCGACGACAGCCACCACCGTCGACGGGCAGGGCGACAAGCCGGCGTTCACCGATGGGCCCTACCTGGAGACGAAGGAGCACCTCGGCGGCTTCTGGGTCATCGAGGCGGCCGACCTCGACGTGGCCCTGGCGCTCGCCGCCGAGGGTTCGAAGGCGTGCCGCGGCAGGGTCGAGGTGCGTCCCTTCCGAACCGAGGGCTCCGTCCGAGCGCTGCTGGCGCCGTGACCGGTCCCACCGTCGAGCAGGCGATCACCCGCGTCCACCACGAGGAGTGGGCGCGGGTGGTCGCCGCTCTCGCGCGCCGTTTCGGCGACCTCGACGTCGCCGAGGAGGCGACGGCCGAGGCGTTCGTGACGGCTGCGGAGCGGTGGCCGCACGAGGGCGTCCCGCCGAATCCCGGCGGTTGGCTCGCCACCACCGCGACCCGCAAGGCGATCGACCGGCTCCGTCGCGAGTCGCAGCGCGACGCCAAGCACCATGAGGCCCTGATGGTGTACGACGACACCCCCGCCGAGGCGACCGGCCCGGTCGAGGACGACCGGCTCAGGCTGGTCTTCACCTGCTGCCACCCGGCGCTCGCGTTGGAGGCCCGGGTGGCGCTCACCCTGCGCCTGCTCGGCGGCCTCACCGTCCCCGAGATCGCGCGTGCCTTCCTGGTACAGGAGACCACGATGGCGCGACGGATCACCCGCGCCAAGGCGAAGATCAAGGCGGCGCACATCCCGTACCGGGTGCCCTCGGCCGACGACATCCGCGAGCGGCTCGCCGGCGTCCTCGCGGTCGTCTACCTCGTCTTCAACGAGGGCTATCTCGCCAGCGAGGGGGACGACCCGCTGCGCGTCGACCTCACCGACGAGGCGATCCGCCTCGGCCGCCTGCTCCGAACCCTCATCCCGGACGACGGCGAGGTGGCCGGCCTGCTTGCCCTGATGCTCCTCACCGACGCCCGGCGGCCGGCGCGGGTGTCCCGCACCGGGGAGCTGGTGACCCTCGCCGAGCAGGACCGGGGTGCCTGGGACCGTACCCTCGTCGCCGAGGGCAACGCACTGCTTCGCGAGCGGATCGAGGCGGTGGCGGCCGGCGGCGACCCACCCGGGCGCTACCAGCTCCAGGCCGCGATCAACGCGGTCCACACGGATGCCCCCTCCACCCGAGACACCGACTGGTCCACCGTCGTCGCCCTCTACGGCCGCCTGGTGCAGCTCGACCCCTCGCCGATCGTGCGGCTCAACCGGGCGGTCGCGGTTGCCGAGGTCGACGGCCCCGGGGTCGGGCTCGCCGAGATCGACCGGCTCGCCGAGGTCCTCGACGGCTACCACGCCTTCCACGCCGCGCGCGCCGACCTGCTGCGGCGACTCGGGCGCGGCGGCGAGTCGCGGGCGGCGTACGACCGGGCCATCGGTCTCGCCGGCAACCCCGCGGAGCGGGCCTACCTCACCCGCCGCCGCGACCAGCTCGGCAGCTGACCGACCGACGTCCGACAATTCGCAACGACGGGTTGCGCGTTGTGGTCGAACCAGACTAGGGTCATGTGCAACCGAAAGTTGCGGAAGGTGATGACCATGGAGTACGGCTCGATCGAGCGGGAGATCCGGATCGGCGCGGCACCGGAGATCGTCTTCGACGTGGTGAGCAATCCGGAGCACGTCCGGCAGTGGTGGCCCGACGAGGCGAGTTTCGAGTCCGTGCCGGGTGGGGTCGGCGAGATCGCCTTCGTGTCCGACGAGGGGGAGAAGTTCCCGGTGGCCATCCAGGTGGTCGACGCGATCCCGTACCGGCTCTTCTCGTTCCGCTGGACCCATCCGTCGGGGGAGCCGGCTCGGGCCGACAACTCCTTCCTCGTGACGTTCGAGCTTGAGGCGGACGGCGACGGCACGCTCCTGCGGATGACCGAGACCGGCTTCCGGGAGCGGGGCTGGGAGATCGCGGTACTCGAGGAGACCTACCGCGACCACGAGAAGGGCTGGGACCACCACCTGGCGCGGCTGGCCCCGTACGTCGGGACCTACCTGGCGGACCGGCGATGACCACGGGGCACGGCCGGACGCCGGAGGGCGGACGCCGGTCCGGCGACGGCGGAGTCGACGACACGTTGTGGACGGCGGTGGGCGACCCTACCCGGCGGCGGATGCTCGACCTGCTGCTCGCCCAGGGTGGCGGGACCGCGACCAATCTGAGCGCGCAACTCCCGGTGACCCGCCAGGCGGTGGCCAAGCACCTCATGGTGCTCGACCGGGCCGGCCTGGTGCACGGCCTGACGGCCGGGCGGGAGAAGCAGTACCGGATCGATCCCGTTCAGTTGGCGCGGGCCGTGTCCCAGCTTGCCCACGTGGGCGCCACCTGGGACCGGAGGCTGCGGCGGATCAAGGATCTCGCCGAGGCGATCGAGGAGAAGGCCCGCGAACAGGCGCCGGATCCGACCGACAAGTGAGAAAGGAAAGAGGCATTGGTAGACATCGTGCATCGCATCGGGGTGGCGGGGTCGACGACCGAGAAGGTCTATGCGGCGATCACCACGCTGGAGGGCCTGTCCGGGTGGTGGACCGAGAAGACGACGGGGGACACCGGCGTCGGCGGCGTCATCCAGTTCCGGTTCGCCCCGGGCGGATTCGACATGAAGGTCGTCGCGCTGGATCCGGACCGTTCGGTGCGCTGGGAGGTCGTCGAGGGCCCGGACGAGTGGATCGGCACCCACATCCAGTGGGACCTGCACCAGGACGGCGACTACGCGATCGTCCTGTTCCGGCACGAGGGCTGGCGTGAGCCGGTCGAGTTCATGAGCCACTGCAGCACCAAGTGGGCGGTCTACCTCATGAGTCTCAAGCAGTTGGTGGAGACCGGCACCGGTACGCCGGATCCGCGCGACGTGCAGATCAGCAACTGGCACTAGCATCCACAAAGGACAGCCATGGACAGCCAGAGCTACGCCACCTCGTTCACGGTCGACCAGAACCCCGACGAGGTCTACGCGGCCATCACCGACGTCGCCCGCTGGTGGACCGGGGAGGTGGCCGGTCCGGCCGGCCAGGTGGGCGACGAGTTCACGTACGCCTACCCCGACCTCCACTACTCGCGACAGCGGGTGACGGAACTCGTACCGGGGGAACGGGTGGTGTGGCGCGTGATCGACTCGAAGCTCACCTTCGCCAGCGACCCCGGCGAGTGGACCGGCACGGACATCACCTTCGACATCGCGGAACAGGGCGACCAGACCGTGGTCCGATTCGCCCACGACGGCCTCGTGCCCCGGTTCGAGTGCTTCGAGAACTGCTCCAGCGCCTGGAGCTTCTACATCAACGGCAGTCTGCGCCGCCTCATCACGACCGGCGAGGGACCGACCCCGCCGCCCTGGGCCTGACCGACACACCGCCCAGTTGAGCGTGACGGCCGCTCACGCAGGCTCAGCGAGTTCGGCCGCCACGCGCAGCTGTCACCGCCTGCCGATGGCAGGCGGTGACAGCTGTCTCACCTTCAGTGAGGTCCTCGCCGCACTCCTGGCCGGCATCTCCCTCGCCGGGGGCCCCTCTCATCGGCCACGTTCGGGCGCGGGAGTGGGAGATCTTCGGCGCGCCACGAGCGCGACCTGCGGCAGACGCGCTCGGCCGGCTCGCTGTCGCTATCGTGCACCGCATGGCCGTTCCCGGTTGGCTCGACGACACCCGGACCTCCTACGACACGGTGGCGGTCAGCTATGCCGACCTGCTGCGCGACGCTCTCGCCGAGGAGCCGTTCCAGCGGGGCATCCTTGCGCTCTTCGCCGAACTGGTGCGGGCCCAGGGCAACGGGGCGGTCGCCGACGTGGGCTGCGGTCCGGGCCGGCTCACCGCGTACCTGCACGGTCTCGGCCTGGACGCGTTCGGTGTCGACCTGTCGCCCGCGATGATCGGGGTGGCCCGGCGGGACCACCCCGGCCTGCGTTTCGAGGTGGGCTCCATGACTCACCTCGATCTGGTCGACGGCGGTCTGACCGGCCTGCTCGCCTGGTTCTCCCTGATCCACGTCCCCGACGACGAGGTACCCGCGGTGCTCGCCGAGTTCCACCGGGTGCTGCGACCCGGCGGCGTCGTGCTGCTCGGGTTCCACGCCGGCGACGGCAGTCGACTGAAGACGGAGGGCTACGGCGGTCACCCGATGCGCGTCCACGTGCACCGCCGGCCGACGGACCGGGTCGCGGCATGGCTGGACGCGGCCGGCTTCACCGTCGAGGCCGAGATGACGCACCGGCCGGCCCCGAACGCCGAGGGCGGGTTCGTCTTCGCCCACCGCTGATCAACGCCATGGCAGTATTTGTGGCGGTTCGGGGCCGGGGGCATCTCGGCGGGGCGGATCATCGGCGGAACTCCGGTATAACGAGCGCGGTGATCCACTGGCCGATACCGCTCTCCTGGAGGTCCGTGTGACGACGCAGATGCGTGACCGTCTGGAGGACCTGCTCCGAGCCGGCGAGGTCGACGGTCTGCACGCCGTGGCAGCGGTTCGCGGTGGCCAATGCCTGCTGGAGTACTACGGGGCGGGCGCGGACTTCGCCTGGGGAGATTCGCTGGGCGTCGTGGACTTCGGACCAGAAACTCTCCACGACATCCGATCGGTCACCAAGAGCGTGACCGCGCTGGTGTACGGCATTGCGCTCGGTGACGGGCTGGTTCCGCCGCCGGCGGAGCCGCTCCTGCGGCGGTTCCCGCAGTACCTCGACCTGGCGGCCGATCCCCAGCGTGCTCGGCTCACCATCGAGCACGCGCTGACGATGTCGTTGGGGGTGGAATGGCGCGAAGATCTGCCGTACACCAGCCCGGCCAACGCCGAGATCGCGATGGAACTGGCGCCGGACCGGTACCGGTACATCCTGGAGCGGCCGATCCTCGAGCAGCCCGGCACCCGATGGACCTACTGCGGGGGTGCCACGGCCCTGCTCGGCCGACTGATCGCCGAGGGCACCGGCCAGTCGCTGCCGCAGTATGGCAAGGCCGTCCTGTTCGCGCCGCTGGGCATCGACACCTTCGACTGGATGACCGGCGCGGACGGAGTGGCCTCCGCTGCGTCCGGGCTGCGACTCGCGCCCCGCGACCTGGCCAGACTCGGTGAGCTGGTGCTGGCCGAAGGATCCTGGGAAGGTCGGCGGATCGTCCCCGCCGACTGGATCCGTACGATGCTCCAGCCACGCCTGCAGACCAGTTGGGGCTCGCAGTACGGCTACCAGTGGTACATCGAATCCATGGGGGGTCATCGGCTGGTGGCCGGCATGGGCAACGGCGGCCAGCGCCTGTTCGTCCTGCCCGACCTGGACCTCGCCGTGGCCATCACCGCGGGCAACTACGACGACCCCGACCATTGGCGGACTCCGCTGACGGTGATGGAGCGGGTCATCCTCCCCGCCGTGGCGTGACCCCCACCTGACGAGCGCCATCCACCCGGAGCGGCAGAAGTGCGCACCCGACCGCCGGCAACCCAGTCCTCGAACGCGTCTTCAGACCGCTCGAACGTCGGCGAGCCGCCTGACAGCGTATTCGTCGTCCCAGCAGACGGCGGCTTCCCATGCCGCCGACGCTTGCCCGGCGATGTCGAGCGCGCCGTCGTCGAGGCCGGCGGCGTTGCCGGGCAGCACGAGGTCGAGGTCGGGGACGTCGACGTGCGACTCGTCCCAGTCGATCAGCGCGACCTGACTCGCGGTCATGCGGACGTTGCCAGGGTTGTTGGGGTTGCCGTGGACGGCGCATGTCTGACGTCCGCTGAGCCGCGCCCACGCTGCTCGGCATCGGGCAACCCCCTCAGGGGGCATCGCGCCGAGGTCGATCTTCGTCCCGGTCTCGGCGTGCAGGAGGTCGGTCGACGAGCGCCAACCTGGGCGCTGCGGCCAGCCCTGCGTCAGCCGATGCAGCTCGCGGAGCGTGCCGGCCACGCGACGCCAGTCGGCCTGCGTCTGGGGCGGTCCGCCATCCAGGTAGGTCATCACCACCAGGCCGTCGGCGAACAGCCGGCCGTCCGTAGTCGGGATCGGGACCGGCACGGTCAGACCTTCGCGGTCGAGGTGTTGGAGAAGTTCTGTCTCCCATGCGAGATCAGCGTCGCTCCTGGTGCCGAGACGACCGACAGCGAGGTGCCCGTTGACGCGCACGCTCCACACGTCGTTGGCGACTCCGCCAGCGAGCGGTTCGATGCGGGCGACGTCTTCACCCCATTGCCCGAGCGACTCCCACCCCATCAGCCAGACCTTACGGGTTCCGAGCATTACTGCTCCGGGCAGATGCGGATGCCCGGAAGGAGCCAGCTCGGGCAGTCATCGCACGGTCGACCCATCCGGGGAAGGCCGACCACGGAACACGCCACGACGGGCGGGGACCCCAGGGTCCCCGCCCGTCGTGTGGTGCCCTCGGTCAGCTGACGGTGACCGTCAGGTTGGCCGACCGGGATTCACCGGTGCTGTAGGTGACGGTCACCCGGGCGGTGAAGGTCCCCTTGCGGGTGTACGAGTGGCTGGTCGAGCTGAGCGTGGTCCCGTGGACGACGGCGCTGTTGTCGCCGAAGTCCCACGCGTAGTCGGTGATGGTCTGCCCCGACCCGGCGGTGGCCGTGGCGGTCAGGTTCACCGACAGCGGTGCGTTCCCCGTGGTGGGGGTGGCCGACGCCGACAGCGTCCCGCTCGGCTCCTGCTTGACGCCGGCGCCGTTGAAGCGCAGCCAGTCGAGGGCCATCAGGTCCGGTGTGCCACTGGTGGGCTGGGCCGCGTTGACGAACTTCACGTAGAGCGTGAAGGTGCCGGTCGGCTTGTTGGTCAGCGTGACCGTGGGGGAGACCACGCTGTCGTAGCTGCCCGTCGGGCTGATGGTGGCCTTGCCGAGCAACGTGCCGGTGGGCGAGCCGACCCGGAACTCGACGTCACCGCCGGTGCCGGCGGAGGACGCGCCGACCGTCACCGAGCCGATGTTGCGCAGGTTCACCGGCCCGTACGCCACCCACTCGTTGTGGTCGATGTCGCCGACCCGCTTGCCGGCCCGGGCGGTGGACCGGTCGAACACCGTCACCCCGGAGGAGGAGCTGAGGTGCTCGGCCTCCTTGCTCTTCGGCTGCAGCTGTGACCGCGTGGACCCGATCAGTGCCGGGGCGCCGCCGGAGCCGCCGCCGTCGGTGTACTGGGCGGTCACCACCGTGTAGAGGTTCTGCCCCGGACCGTGCCCGTCACCGGCGTCGGCCTCGGTGGCCAGCACCCCCGAGCAGCCGGTGTAGATGTCCAGCGGGTGGGCGTGCGCGTCGTGTCCGAGCTGGGTCTGCACGACCACCTTGGAGCAGTCGATGGTGGTGTCCTCGGCGTCGGTGACCGTCACCGTGTACGGGATCTTGTCGCCGAAGTCGAAGAACCCGCCGTCGGGGATGGTGATGGTGACGGTGGGCCGGGTGTTGCCGACGACGACGTCGGTCACCGCCGTGGCGGTCAGCCCGTTGCCGCTGTTGCGGACCGTCAGCCTCGCGGTGTACTTCCCCGGCGTGCTGTAGGTGAAGCTCGGGTTGGCCGCCGTGGAGTCGGTCGTGCCGTTGTTGGTGAAGTCCCAGGCGTAGCTGAGCGACGAGCCGTCCCCGGCGGCCGACCCGGCCGAGGAGAAGGTCACCGCGAGCGGCGCCGGGCCACTGTCCGTGTTCGCCGCGATCTTCGCCGTCGGCGGGCGGCCGTTGGCGACGTAGTCGATGCGGTAGATGCCGGCGCCGTTGTTGCTGCCGCCCCGGCCGCTGCCGGTTCCCTCACCGAAGTCGATGACGTAGAGCGAGCCGTCCGGCCCGAACTCGGCCTCGAAGGGCTGGATCCAGGACATGTTCCCGAGGACCCCGTTGATGGACTGGAGGTCGCCGACGTTCGTGGCGCCGAAGCGGGCGTCGGTGAAGGTCTGCGCGGTCTTGTGGACCGACAGCGTCTTGAACCACTTGCGGGTGAGTTCGTAGACGAACCACTTGCCCTCGTAGTACTCGGGGAACTTGGTGGCCCGGGTGTTGGCCGGGTTGTAGTCGTAGACCGGGCCGCTCATCGGGCCGCCACCGCCGGTGCCCACCTCCGGGAACTGGGTTGAGGCGGAGTACGCGTACCAGACCAGCGCCGACTTCGACGCCGGCAGGTTGGTCAGGCCGGTGTTGTTGGGGGAGTTGTTGACCGGCGCCGCGCAGTTGAACTTCGCCCCGGAGGTGCTGGTGGCGAAGTCGTAGTCGTTGAACGGGATGTTGTTGCCGACGCAGTACGGCCAGCCATAGTTGCCGGCGGCGGTGATCCGGTTGAACTCGACCGTCCCCTCCGGACCCCGGTTGGGGTCGGCGGCGCGGGCGTCCGGTCCGTAGTCGGCGACCAGCACCGCGCTGGTCAGCGGGTCGACGGTGATCCGGAACGGGTTGCGCATGCCCATCGCGTAGATCTCCGGTCGGGTCTTCGCCGTGCCGACCGGGAACAGGTTGCCGGTGGGGATGGTGTAGGTGCCGTCGGCCTGCGGGGTGATCCGGAGGATCTTGCCGCGCAGGTCGTTGGTGTTGCCGGCGGTGGCCTGCGCGTCCCAGGCGGCCCGGCCGGGGCGCTCGTCGATCGGGGTGTAGCCGCTGGAGGCGAACGGGTCGGTGTTGTCACCGATCGCCGCGTACAGCCGGCCGGACGGGTCCATGGTCAGCGAGCCGCCCATGTGCGAGTTCGCCCGGCCCTCACCACGGAAGGTCGGAATCGTCAGCAGGCGTTTCTCCGACGCCATCGCCACCGCGTTGTTCGCCACCGTGAAGCGGGAGAGGTTGAGCTGCTTGAGGGTCTTGTCCGACCAGAGCAGGTAGATCCATCCGTTGGTGGCGAAGTTGCGGTCCAGCGTCATGCCGATCAGCCCGTCGGACTGGTCGGTCATGGCGGAGGTGTAGGCGAAGTCGAGCAGCGTGGTGGTCTGGAGCGTGTCCTGGTTGACCACCTTCAGAGCGCCGGTGCGCTGGATGAAGTAGACCTTCCGGTCCGGCGCGACGGCCAGCTCGAACGGGTCGGCGAGGTTCTCGGTGACCAGGCCGACGCGCTCGAAGTTGCTGGTCTCGGTGGCACCGCAGTCACCGGCGGCCGCGCCGGCCGCCCACTCGATGCCGTACCGCAGGTGCTCCAGGAACGCCGGCTCGCTGAACGAGGAGGTGGAGTGCCCGCCGGCCGTGTACCAGGACCGGCCGCCGTCGTAGCGGTGACACCAGGAGTACGCGTGGTCGACGCCCTCGTCCAAGCCGCTGATGCCGTCACGGACCTTGATCTGGGCGAGGGTGTGCACGTTGCCGGTGGGGTTGGTCTTCCAGTTGTACCACTCCTCGCTGCGCTCCCAGAGCTCCGGCAGGTTCTTCGTGGAGGGGTGCGCCCGGTCCAGGACCTTGATCCGGCCCGGATACACCCCGCCGGTGGAGCCGAAGTTCGGGTGGTAGTCGAAGATGGTGCCGACCAGGCCCTCGTACCAGGGCCAGTCGCGTTCGCTGGCCGAGGCCGCGTGCAGGCCGACCCAGCCGCCGCCGTCCCGGATGAACTTCTGGAACGCGGCCCGCTGGCTGGCGTTGAGCAGGTCGCCCGAGGTGGGCAGCGAGTTGGTGTTGTTGAAGACCAGGGCGTCGAATCCCGCGAGGTTGGCGTCGGTGAAGGCCGCCGCGTCGTCGGTGACGACCACCTCGAAGTTGTGGGTGGTGCCGAGCTGCTGGATCGCGGTCTTCCCGGCCGGGATGGACGAGTGGTAGAAGTTCGTGACCTTGGAGAAGACCAGGACGCGGAAGCGGGGCGCGGCCTGGGCGGGCACGGACGTGGTGGCCAGGACGGTGACCACGGAGAGCAGGGCGAGGCAGAACGCGCGGAGGTGGCGTCGGGTCATGTGGCGCTCCCTGTCGATGGAGTCGATCAGGCGGGGTGGAAAGCGCTTTCTCGCCGGCCGCCCCAACCTAGCGACACCGAGTTGTCGTCGTCAATACCCATGGGTAAGCGTTTTCCTGAGTGGACGGCGCCACGACGCGGCAGCACCTCATCCGAGGTGCGCGAGGATGGCCCGATGACCGACCGGCAGGTACGCCTCGGGGACCTCGGGGCCTGGCTCATCAAGGGCAACGCGGACCGCGTCGACCTCGCGGGCCGCTTCGCGCGCGACCCGCGGATCGACTCCTGGTGCGTACGCCCCGGCTACCGGTCCCGCCTGATGCGGGCCGGACAGCCGGTCGTGTTCTGGGCCAGTGGCAGCCGGGGCCACCTGCCGTACGGGGTGTGGGGCGTCGGCCGGGTGGCCGGAGGGCCCGTCGAGGGGGAGCCGGGCGCGGCGTGGACGGTGCCGCTGGACCTGACCGTCCTCGACGAGCCCCTGCGCGTACGCCGGGAGCTGCTGCGGGCGGACGCGCGGCTGGCCGGGGCTGAGGTGTTCCGGCAACCGATGGCGGCCAACCCGTCCTACCTGACCGTCGCCGAGATCGCCGCGCTGCGCGAGTACCTCCCCGTGCCCGGCTCGCGTCCCGCACTTGGCAGGCTGTAGTTGAATGTGGACCTACCGAGAGGGAGGGGCGATCATGGGCGAGTTCACCGTGACGGTCGAGCCGGCCGAGCCGATGAGAGCGGAGCGGCTTGACGCTGTCACTCGTGGCCTCACGACGGACCTGCGCACCGTTCGCGGGGTCACGGTCCGACACGCGACGACGACCTCGGCGGCCCACGGCAAGTCGCCGGAGGCGTGGGCATTGGGAATGCTCGTGGTCGGCGGTCTCTTCTCGGCCACCACCATGCGGGCGATCGTGCAGATCGTCATCGCCAACGCCGACCGGGCCAAGGCCCGTTCCATTCGGCTGCGTCGAGGCGACGCCGAGGTAGTGATCACAGGGCAGTCCCGTGTCGACGATCCCGCCCTGGTCGGCCAGCTCGCACAGCTGCTGGGTGCTGCCGAGGCCGCGCCGACCCCGCCCGGACCCGTCGCGTCGGTCGCGGGACCCCGTTCACCCGAAGACGAGACAGGTCGACCTGGAGTCTGATTCGTGGGACAGCGCCTGGCTCTGCTCATCGCCAACGACCGTTACGTCGACGACTCCCTGAGCGATCTCTACGCCCCGTGGGAGGAAGCCCGTGCCCTGTCGGAGCTGCTGGCCGACCCGGACATCGGCGCGTTCGACCGCGCCGTGCTACTGCACAACGAGTCCAAGAGCTCGGTGGAGCGGCAGATGGAGTCGATGCTGCGGAGTGCCGGGCCGGAGGACCTGATCCTGCTCTACTTCTCCGGGCACGGGATCCGGAGCAGCAAGCGGGGTCGGCTCCACCTCGCGGTCACCAACACCGAGGTCAGTCACCTGTCCTCGACCGGTGTCTCCGCGTCGTTCGTCCGCGAACTGCTCGAGGAGTCGGAGGCCGCCAGCTCCGTCATCCTGCTCGACTGTTGCTACAGCGGGGCGTTCGAGGACGCGGGCGTGAAGTCCCCCACCGATCTCCACCTTGAGGGAGAGCTCCGGACCGGCGACGGCCGCTACGTCATCACCGCGACCAACTCCGTGGAACAGGCGGACGACGGTCGGCCGGAGACCGCCGCCACCGCCCGTCTCCGATCCGCGTTCACCGAGACGGTCATTCAAGGGTTGAGCACCGGTGCGGCAGACATGACGGGACGTGGCCGGATCACTCCCGAGGACCTGTGGCGGTATGTCCAGCTGGAGCTGCCCAAGCGCACGACCAACCAGTCGCCCTGTCAGTTCGGACGCGCCAGCAGCGAGGTGCATCTCGCGCTGTCCCGGGACGTTCACCACCGACGTCATGGCCAGCGGGACCAGCGGGACCCGCGACTGGGGGACCTGCTCGGGCCGTTGAAGGCAGAGCCGGGTATGAAGTTGTGCGCGACCGACTGGCGGCGGCGTGGGCCGCTGCGGGTGCCGATCGGCCGGACACAGCGGGTCGACCAGCCCGCCGGGGAGCCGGTCTCGCTCGACCTGGCGTCGTCGGAGGGGCACCTGCTCGTCGTCGGGCGCGCCGGGTCGGGCAAGACCACACTGGTGCGCACCCTCATCGGCGCGCTCGCCCTCACACACTCCGCCGACGAGGTCGCGGTGCACTGCCTGGAATCCGGCGGGAACTGGCTGGGGCCGATGCGTCGACTGCCGCACGTGCGGGCGGTGGTGGGTGACGACGAGGTCCTCGAGGTCGGACGGCTGCTTGGTCAACTGGAGGGGGAGGTGCTCAAGCGCAAACACCTGTTCCGCGTACACGAGCTCGAGTCCCCCGCCAGCCTGCGCACCCGACGCTCGGACCTCGGGGACGGCCCGCATCCCGACATCTTCCTCGTCGTGGACCGGTGGCAGGACTTCGCGTCGCTGCTCACCGACTTCGTGCCCCGGGTGATCGACCTGGCCAACAAGGGGCTGGGATACGGCTTTCACCTCACCGTGCTGGAGCGGAGCTGGCGAACGATTCCGCAGGAGCTGCTCGAGCTTCCCCAACTCCGGATCGAGACCCGCCTGTCCCGCCCGCAGGAATCCCTGATCGACCCGGATCACGCTGCCCGGCTGCCGATCACCGCGCCGGGTTGGGCACTCCAGGGCCGCCGAACGTTCCGCATCGCCCTACCGGAGCTCACGGTGACAGCGCTGGACACGGATCCGGCCGTGGAGCATGAGGACCAGGTGCCGAACGGCGCCACGGCGATGGTCACCATGATCGCCGAGGCGTGGGGCCTGCCGCAGGTGGTCGCCGATGCCGGGAGTTCCGGGACGGGGGAGAGGACGCCGCAGTCCGACGCGCTCACGGTGCTCGGCGTCGCCGATGAGGACGAGCTGTGGAGCTTCACCGGGGCCACGCCGCCCTCGGATCAGGACTACCTGCGGGTGCCCATCGGGTTCGAGCAACACGGCCAGCCCGTCCTGCTGGACATCAAGGAGGCGGCACGGGAGGGCATGGGTCCGCACGGCCTGCTGATCGGTGCGACCGGCTCGGGCAAGAGCGAGCTGCTGCGGACGATCGTGGCCGCCCTGGCTGCCCGACACTCCTCGGCTGACCTCAACTTCGTCCTGATCGATTTCAAAGGCGGGGCGACGTTCGGCCAGCTGGACCGGCTACCGCACACCAGCGCGCTGATCACGAACCTCGCGAACGAACTCGCGCTGGTCGACCGGATGCGCGACGCGCTCGGCGGTGAGATGGTCCGCCGACAGGAGTTGCTGCGGTCCGCCGGCAACCACGCCTCGCGGCAGGAGTACGAGCGAGCCCGGCGAGCCGGAGCAGACCTGGCGCCGATGCCCACCCTGGTCATCGTCTGCGACGAGTTCAGTGAACTCCTGGCTGCCAAGCCTGACTTCATCGACCTGTTCGTGATGATCGGTCGGTTGGGCCGGTCGCTCGGGGTGCACCTTCTCCTCTCCAGCCAGCGGCTCGAGGAGGGCAAGCTGCGCGGCCTCGACACACACCTCTCCTACCGGATCAGCCTGCGGACGTTCTCGGCTGTGGAGAGCCGAATCGTGCTCGGTGTACCTGACGCCTACGAGCTTCCCCACGCACCGGGACACGGCTACCTGAAGGCGGGCACTGGGACGATCACGCGCTTCCGAGCCGCCTACGTCTCGGCGCCGGTTCGACCCCACGATGCCGCGTCGGAACAGCCCGGCTCGTCCGTACCGGCCAGCGTGCTCGATGTCCTCGTGCAGCGGCTCCAGGAGGGTCCGCCACCGCACCAGATCTGGTTGCCGCCGTTGTCGGACCCGCCGACCCTCACCGATCTCCTCGGCGCGGTGCGGCCCGAGCCCCTGCGCGGATTGCGTGCCCTCGACTGGGACAAGGATCCGCTCACCGTTCCGGTCGGCGTCGTCGACAGGCCTTTCGACCAGCGCCGCGACGTTCTGACCGTGAATATGGCCGGGGCGGGTGGGAACGTCGCGGTCGTCGGTGGACCCCTGTCCGGAAAGAGCACCCTCGTCCGGTCGTTGATCGCGTCTCTGGCACTCACACACACCCCACGCGAGGTGCAGTTCTTCTGCCTGGATTTCGGTGGTGGACTGCGATCGCTGGAACGGCTGCCGCACGTTTCCGGGATGGCGGACCGCCGCAACGTCGAGGTCGTCCGCCGAACCGTTGCCGAGGTCGTCAACATGCTCGCCGAACGCGAGGTCCAGTTCGCGCGGCGCCGACTCGACTCCGTCGAGCGCTACCGCCAGCTGCGAGCCGCGGGGGAGTTCGCTGACGACCCGTTCGGAGACGTCTTCCTCGTCGTCGACGGCTGGGGCACCCTCCGGGAGGACTACGAGGAACTCGAGCAGACCGTTGCCAGCCTCGCCCATCGAGGATTGGGCTTCGGCGTGCACGTGGTGCTGACCGCCAACCGCTGGTCGGAGATCCGGGTGACCATGCGGGACCTGCTGGGCACGAAGCTGGAGCTGCGGCTGGGCGACCCTGCCGACTCGGAGATCGACCGGCGAGCTGCGGCACTGGTACCGGAGAGGTCACCGGGCCGTGGGCTCACTCCGGACAAGCTGCACTTCCTGACCTGCCTGTCCCGGATCGACGCACACCGCCGGGTCGACGATCTCGCGCCGGCCACCGAGGCTCTGGCGCGGGACGTCGCGAAGGCATGGCCGGACCGGCCAGCACCGCCTGTCCGGTTGTTGCCCCGCAACCTGACGACTGCCGACCTGGCTCGGATCAGCGACGCTTCGAAACCCGGTCTGGCGATCGGAGTGAGCGAGACGGCTCTGGAACCGGTCTACCTCGACCTGGCCAAGGAGCCGCACCTGACCGTCTTCGGCGACGCCGAGTGCGGCAAGACCAACGTGCTGCGGCTGATCGCGCGGGGGATCACCGAGCGGTACACGCCGGC
>NZ_JBFAMU010000075.1:0-16009 GCF_040656655.1 Micromonospora sp. NPDC049799 | reverse complement strand
GGTGCCCCGCCCGGGTACATCGGGTACGAGGAGGGCGGCCAGCTCACCGAGGCGGTGCGCCGCCGGCCCCCGCAGCTCGGGCTCCGCCGCCACCCCGAGCGAGCGGGCGGCCACGGCGACCAGCGTGCGGTACGCCTCGGCGTCGCTCGGCGTCGGCGCGTCCAGCACGGCGGCGGGCAGCACCCGCTCGGGCAGGTCGTAGCGGCGGGCGAAGGAGCTGGTGCGCTCGGCGGCGCTCACCTCGCCGGCCCAGAACAGGAACTCCAGGGCCTGCTTGACCGCCGACCAGTTCCAGCCCCAGTGGCCGGTCTCCCGTGGGGCGTCGTGCTCGATCTCGGCGGCGGTCAGCGGGCCCCGGGCGGCCACCTCGTCGCGGACCCAGGCGACCAGGCCGGGCTGCTCCCGGGCGATCCGGCGCATGTTGCCCCAGGCCTCGTCGTGGGCCCTGGCCATCCGCCAGCGCAGCGCCGCGTGCAGGTCGACCGGCACCAGCGACGCCTCGTGCCCCCAGTACTCGAAGAGCTGGCGGGGCCGCCGGTAGGCCGCGGTGTCCAGCAGGCCGGTCGGGTAGGGACCCAGCCGGCTGTACAGCGGCAGGTAGTGCGCGCGTTGCAGCACGTTGACCGAGTCCATCTGGATCAACCCGACCCGGTCGAGCACCCGGCGGAGGTGCCGGCGGGTGGGCACGCCGCCGGGCGGCGGGTCAGTGAAGCCCTGGGCGGCCAGCGCGATCCGCCGGGCCTGGGCGAGCGAGAGCGATTCCGGTACGGCCATCGCCCGGCACCCTATTTCAGGCGTACGACACCGGAGCGGCAACTGGACCGATCCCCCGACGAGGCATAGAACAGACACATGCTCACGATCCGCCGCGAGGAGCCCGAGGACGCGGAGGCGGTCGCGCGGGTGCACATCCACGGCTGGCAGGCCGGCTACGCCGGGATCATGCCCGACGAGGTGCTGCGTCGGCTCAACGTGGTCGCCTGGGCGCAGCGCCGCCGCGACCTCGGTACCGCCGACCCGGAGCACCCGTTCACCACGTTGCTCGTCGAGCACCACGGCACCGTCGTCGGCTTCACGACGTTCGGGCCGTACCGCAACAACCAGGACCGGAGCGACCTCGACCCGACGTACGGCGAGGTGGTCGCGATGTACGTCGAGCCGGCGCACTGGGGCGACGGCACGGCGCGCACGCTGCTCGCCGCCGCCGAGGACGGGCTGGCCGGCCGGGGCCTGCACGAGTACCGGCTGTGGGTGCTGGCGGACAACGGACGGGCCCGCCGCTTCTACGAGCGGGCCGGCCTGTCAGCGGACGGCGTCCGGTCGACCTACCCCGTGCCGCTCTCCGGCGGGCGTCCCCCGGTCGACCTCGCCGAGCTGCGGTACACCGGACGGATCGCGCGCTGACCCCGCGGTCGTCGAGTCGTGGCGCAGCGGCAGGAACGCCAGCACGGCGAGGCTGATCCACACGTAGGTGTTGCTGCCGAGGAACCCGTCCAACCCGGTGAAGTCCTTCTCCCAGGCCCAGACGATCCGGCTGATCAGGAGCGCGTACGCGACGACCGCGGCGGCCAGCAGGGCCCGGCGCCGGCGTCCGCCGGCGGGCGCCGCCGTCGCGTTGTCCACCAGCAGGATCAGCGCGGGCAGCAGCCAGACCAGGTGGTGCACCCAGGTCACGGGGCTGACCAGGCACATCACCGCACCGGTCAGCGCCAGCCCGGCCGCCTCGTCACCGGCCGCGGCGGCCCGCCGGGACCGCCACACCCACAGGGCCAGGGTGGCCACCACCAGCACGAGCCAGACCAGCGTGCTGGGCTCCTGGGGGTTGAGCCGGGCCACCACCCCCTGCAACGACTGGTTCGAGACGAAGGCCAGCTCACCCACCCGGCTCGTGTTCCACAGCGCCTCGGTCCAGAACTCGCGGGAGGCGTCCGGGAAGAGGGCGGCGGCCAGCAGGGTGGCACCGGCCGCGGCACCCATCGCGGTGAACGCGGCCCGCCACCGGCGGGTGACCAGCAGGTAGACGATGAAGATGCCGGGGGTCAGCTTGATCGCGGTGGCCAGGCCGATGCCCACCCCGGCCCACCGGCTGCCGCGTGGGAGCAGCCGCAGCAGGTCGACCGCCACCAGGAACAGCAGCAGCATGTTGACCTGGCCGAAGTTCACCGTCTCGCGCATCGGCTCGTACGCGGCGGCGAGGCAGAGCGCCACGGCGAGGGCGTACCAGCGGGTCCAGCCGGCCCGGCGCGAGATCGGGTCGATCATCCAGTGGAACACCAGGGCGGTGACCGCCACGGTCGCGCTCACGCTCACCGCGATCGCCGCCGTCCACGGCAGGTACGCCATCGGCAGCATGGCCAGGGCCGCGAAGGGCGGGTAGGTGAAGCCGTACTGGGTGAACGGGCGCAGGTAGTCGTAGATCTCGCCGCCGTCGTGCACCCACCAGGTCAGCGCGCCGTAGTAGACCTGCATGTCGAAGAAGCCGTGCCGCACCGCCGCCACGGACAGGAAGAGCGCGACCGCGACCGCGAGACCGACCACGCTGGCGACCTGCCCGGCCGTCCGTGCGGCACCCTGCGTCACCGTCGCCTCCCTCGCCCTGCGTAGGCTTCCGTGCCATGGCTCTCGGGTACGTCCGCCCGGCGCGTCCGGAAGACGCCGGCGAGATCGCACGCATCCAGCTCGCGACCTGGCGGGTCGCGTACCGCCGGATCCTGCCCCGGCACGTGCTCGACAACCTGGACGAGGCGTGGCTCGCCCGGCGGTGGAGTGCCGCGGTGCAGGAGCCGCCCTCCGGCACCCACCGGGTGCTGGTCGCCGTCGAACAGGCCGAGCAATCGTATCTGGTGGGGTTCGCGGCCTCCGGCCCGGCCGACGCGGAGGCGCTCGCTCCCGGTGAGCCGGCCGAGGTGCTCGGACCGGACGTGGTGGCGGTGACCGACCTGCTGGTCGAGCCGCGCTGGGGCCGGCGCGGCCACGGCAGCCGGCTCCTCGCCGCGTGCGTCGACCTGTGGCGTGAGGACGGTTTCGCGCGGGCGGTGGCGTGGGCCTTCGACGGCGACGCGGCGACCCGGAAGTTCCTCACCAGCACGGGTTGGGAACCGGACGGCGCGGGCCGCGCGCTGGACGTGGACGACATGCTGGTCCCCCAGGTACGACTGCACGTCGCCGTCCCCACCGAGCCCGTCGCCCCACCGGACTCCGCAGTTCCGGCCGAACCCGTCGAGCCGGCCTGACCCGGATTCCCGGGAAGTGTCGGGGGCCTCGCCTACGGTGGATCCATGACCGTGACGACGGCAACCGGCACGGGGGGTCCCACCGGCCACGACCCTCGCGGCGGCACGGGCCCCGCCGCGTTGGAGGGGCACCGCGTCGAGCTCACCGGCTACTGCTACCGCATGCTGGGTTCGATCTTCGACGCGGAGGACGCGGTGCAGGAGACCCTGCTGCGCGCCTGGCGCGGGCGGGACGGCTTCACCGGCCGGTCGAGCGTGCGCACCTGGCTCTACCGCATCGCCACCAACGTCTGCCTGGACCTGCTGCGCGGGCGCGGGCGGCGGGCGCTGCCGATGGACCTCGGTCCGGCGTCTCCACCCGTCGCGTCGTCACTGGGCTCGCCCGAGCAGGGGTGGCTGGAGCCCGCACCCGACGCGGCGGTGCTGCCCGGCCAGGACGACCCGGCGGAGGTCGCCGTGGCCCGGGAGTCGGTGCGGCTGGCGTTCGTCGCCGCGCTCCAGCACCTGCCGCCCCGGCAGCGTGCCGTGCTGATCCTGCGCGACGTCCTCCGGTGGCGGGCCGACGAGGTGGCGGAGCTGCTCGACGGGTCGGTCGCGGCGGTCAACAGCGCGCTGCAACGCGCCCGCACCACGATGGCCGACAGCGGCGACGGGCCGGCCGCCCCCGCGCTCGACCGCGAGCACCGGGCGCTGCTCGACCGGTACGTCGAGGTCTTCCAGCGCTACGACGTCGACGCCCTGGTCGCCCTCCTGCGGGAGGACGCCGTGCAGAGCATGCCGCCCTTTCGGCTCTGGCTGCGCGGGCCGGCGGACATCGCCACCTGGATGCGCGGTCCGGGCGCGGAGTGCCGGGGGTCTCGCCTGGTGCCGGTCGCGGCCAACGGCGACACCGCCTTCGGCCACTACCGGGTCGACCCGGCCGGCGGGCACCGCCCGTTCTCGATCCAGCTCGTCGAGACCGCCGCGGGGCGGATCACCCGCCTGACCACCTTCCTGGACACCAGGCTCTTCCCCCACTTCGGGCTGCCCGACCGGTTGCCCTGACCCCCGCCCGATGAGTTCCGCCCCCCGGCGTCGTCCACCCCTCGACACGCCACGAGAGGGAAGACATGACGGAGACGACGACGGCCGGCGCGGGGCGACGGGAGTGGATCGGGCTGGCGGTGCTGGCCCTGCCCACGCTCCTCCTGGCGCTCGACCTGAGCGTGCTCTACCTCGCGCTGCCCAGCCTGAGCGCCGACCTGGGCGCGGACAGCACCGAGCAACTGTGGATCACCGACGCCTACGGCTTCCTGATCGCCGGGTTCCTGGTCACCATGGGCACCCTCGGCGACCGGGTGGGGCGACGACGCCTGCTGCTGATCGGCGCCACCGCGTTCGCCGTGGTGTCGGTGGTGGCCGCGTACGCGCCGAACCCGGAGCTGCTGATCGCCGCGCGGGCGCTGCTCGGTGTCGCCGGGGCGACCCTGATGCCGTCCACGCTGGCGCTGATCAGCACGATGTTCCGGGTCCCGGCCCAGCGGGCGGTGGCGGTCGGGGTGTGGATGTCCTGCTTCATGGGCGGCATGGCGGTCGGTCCGGTGATCGGCGGGGTGCTGCTGGAGCACTTCTGGTGGGGGTCGGCGTTCCTGCTCGGTGTCCCGGTGATGGTGCTGCTGCTGGTGACCGCGCCGGTGCTGCTGCCCGAGCACCGGGCGCCCAGCCCGGGCCGGCCGGACCTGGTCAGCGTCGCGTTGTCCCTGGTCACGATCCTGCCGGTGGTGTACGGCCTGAAGGAGCTGGCGCGGCACGGCTGGCGCGGGCTGCCCGTGCTGGCGATCGTGGCGGGCGTCGCGTCGGGGGCGCTCTTCGTCCGGCGGCAGCGTCGCCTCGCCGACCCGCTGATCGACGTCCGACTCTTCGCCCGCCGGACGTTCACCGCGGCGCTGGTGCTGTTCCTGCTCAACGGTCTGCTGATGGGCGGCACGTTCCTGCTGCTCAGCCAATGGCTGCAACTGGTCGGAGGGCTCTCCCCGTTGCGCGCCGGTCTGGTGCTGGTGCCGCAGGCCCTGGCGATGATCGCGGCCACCACCCTCGCCCCGCTGCTGGCCCGGCGAATCCGGCCGGGTCACGTGATGGCCGTCGGGCAGGTCGTGACGGCGGCCGGTTTCCTTCTGCTCACCGGCGTCGACTCCGGCGGTCCACTGCTGCTGGTGCTGGTCGCCTTCGTCGTCGCCTCGGTCGGCATCGCGCTGCCGTCGGCGCTGGTCACCGACCTGATCGTGGGGTCCGCCCCACCGGAGCGGGCCGGTTCGGCGGCGTCGATGTCGGAGACCAGTGGGGAGCTGGGCATCGCGCTGGGCGTCGCCACCCTGGGCAGTCTCGCCGCCGCCGTCTACCGGGACGAGCTGGGTCGGACGCTGCCGGCCGGCGTGACCGCCGAGGCGGCCGAGGGTGCCCGTGACGGGCTGGCCGCGGCGACGACGGTGGCCGGAGATTTGCCGGCCGGGCTGGGTGCCGAGCTGCTGGCCGCGGCCCGCGCCGCGTACACGAGCGGGTTGGAGGTGACCGCGACGGCCGGCGCGGTCCTGCTGCTGGGGCTGGCCGTCGTGGCCGTGGTGGTCTTCCGGTCGGTGCCGCCGTACGCGACGCCCGGCCAGGACACCGTGCCCGTCGGGGACGGGCCGTCCGGACCGGCCGCCGCGCGGGAGACGACGGAAAGCACGACCGGCCGGTGAGCCACCGGCCACCGCGATCGACAACGACGAGGAGACGACGATGTTCAGGGACACGAGGGCGTTCAGTGGCTTCTCGGTGGACGACACCGACCGCGCCATGCGCTTCTACGCCGACACGCTCGGGCTGCGTGTGTCGAAGGACGACGCGATGGGCGGCATGTTGACGCTGCACGTCGCCGGGGACCGGGACATCCTGGTCTACCCGAAGGCGGACCACGTTCCGGCCTCGTACACCGTGTTGAACTTCCCGGTGGACGACATCGACACCGCCGTGGACGAGCTGGCCGCGCGCGGTGTGCGATTCGCCCGGTACGACGGGATGCCGCAGGACGAGAAGGGCGTCATGCGCGGCAACGGTCCGTCGATCGCCTGGTTCACCGATCCCGCCGGGAACGTCCTGTCGGTACTGCAACAGCAGTGACCGGGGAGGGGCGGTTCCCGGCGCATCCCGGGAACCGCCACCCGTCAGCCCTTCTCCGCGCCCTCCGAGGAGTCGCGGACGAAGTAACGCTGGAAGATCACGAAGATGATCGCCACCGGGATCGTGGCGAGCAGCGCCGCGCCGAGCTTGAGCGGATACTGGGTTCCCTTGCCGAGGGAGCCGCTGACCAGGTCGGCGAGACCACGGGGCAGGGTGAACAGGTCGGGGTCCTGCACCGCGACCAGGCTGTGCGGGAACTCGTTCCAGGAGCCCTGGAACGACAGGATGGTGAGTGTGATCAGCGCCGGTTTCGCCATCGGCAGGACCACCGACCAGAAGGTGCGGAAGATGCTCGCCCCGTCGATCCGGGCGGCCTCCTCCACGCTGACCGGTATCGATTCGAAGAACTGCTTCATGATGAACACGCCCGCGGCGTCGGCGAGCAGGGGCACCACCAGACCGGAGTAGCTGTTGTACATGCCGAGCTGGTTGAGGACCAGGAACTTCGGGATCAGGAGCACGACGCCGGGCACCGCCATCACGGCGATGACCGCGGCGAAGAGACCGCCTCGTCCCCGGAAGCGCAGCCGTGCCAGCGCGTACCCGGCGAGGGAGTCGAAGAACACCCGGCCCAGCGTGATCAGCACGGTCACCAGCAGCGAGTTGCCCAGCCAGAGCGGGAAGTTGGTCCCGGCGAAGATCCGCTCGAAGCCGGCCAGCGTCAGCGGGTCCGGGATCGGCGACAGGGGATTGGCCGCCGCGTCGGGCTCGGTCTTGAACGAGTTGCCGATCTGGATCACAAAGGGATAGAGGAAGATCAACCCGAAGATGACCAGGGTGGCGTATCCGAGAACGCGGCTGACCAGGGCGCGGGCGCGGCGGCCGTCGCGGCGGGCGGGCGCCACCGCGACCGGCGGCCGGTCGGTCAGTGCGGTCATGACCTTGCCTCCGGTACGCGCCGGCGCCACCGGCGTCCACGCCGTGGCTCGACGTCGCGGTCGGCCATCACCCGGCGCTGCACGAGGGTGAACACGATGATGATGAGGAAGAGGACGAACGAGATCGCCGCTCCGGAGCCGTAGTCGAAGTCCCGGAACGCGGTCCGGTAGGACAGGTACGCCGGGGTGAGCGTGGTCTTCGCCGGCTCACCCTGGCTCATCACGTACACCTGGTCGAAGACCTGCCAGGAGCCGATCAGGCCGAGGGTGAGCACCAGAAAGGTGGTCGGCTTGATCAGCGGCAGGGTCACGTGCCGGAACCGCTGCCAGCGGGTCGCGCCGTCAAGGGTGCTGGCCTCGTCGAGGGCCACGGGCACGTTCTGCAGGGCGGCGAGGTACATCAGCATGAAGGTGCCGGACGTGGTCCAGACCACCAGAGTGATGATCGACATCATGGCCACGCTGGGCCCGGACAGCCACTCCCACCAGCTCAGCCCGAAGGGCCCGCCGTCGGCGAGCACCGCCGGCGCGGAGTCGACGCCGACAAGACCGAGCAGGAGGTGCAGTACACCCCGGGAGTCGGCGAACCACTGCGGCCCGGTGATCCCGAAGAAGCCGAGCAAAGCGTTGACCGCGCCGGAATTCGCGAAGAGGAACAGGAAGACCACGCTGATCGCGACGGAGCTGGTCACCGAGGGGAAGTAGAAGGCGGTCCGGAAGAAGCCCTTCCCCTTCAGCATCCGGTTGTTCACCACCAGCGCGAGCCCCAGGGCGAGCACCGTCTGGGTCGGCACGACGAGCAGCACGTAGTAGAGGTTGTTGCGGATGCTGGTCATGAAGTCGCGACGGGCCAGCCCGTCCTCCGTGAACAGCCGGGTGTAGTTGTCCGTGCCGACGAACGGCACGCCTCCAATGAACGGGCTGCCCTGGCCGTTCCAGTCCGTGAGGCTCACCCAGAGCGCCATCAGGATCGGCAGCAGCAGGAACAGGCCCAGGATGACGATGACCGGCGCGACGAACAGCCAGCCGGCGAGGTTCTCGTTGCTCCGGACGCCGCGTCCCGAGCGGCGTGGTGGACGGGCGGTCGCGGTCGCGGGCGCCGCCAGTGCTTCGGTTGCCATCTCCCCTCCTCCCTCGACGAGGTGGCCGGAGGGGCCGCGCCGGGCGGCCCCTCCGGTCACGTCAGCTGCCGCCGAGCGCCGCCTTGGCGTTCTTGTCGAAGTTCTGGAGGATCGTCTTCGGGTTGCCGTTGGCCAGGCCCTGCAGTCCGGTGTCCAGTTCGGCGACCACGCTGTCCATCTTCGGGGCGTTCACCGGGCCCTGGGCGTACTCGGCGCCGTCGATGAACGGCTTGTCCGTCGGGAACGCGCTGGTGTACTGGTCACGGACCGACTGCCGGGACGGCATCACGCCGAACGCCTTGGCGAAGGTCATCTGCTGCTCACCGGCGGTCATCGCCTCGACGAACTTGATCGCCTGGTCCTTGTGCTTCGACTTCGCGGCGATGCCCCAGCACTGGGTGAAGGAGAGCGTGCCCTGCCCCTTCGGCCCGGCCGGCAGCGGCACGACCTTGTACTTCACGTTCGGGAAGTCGTTCTGGAGTGCCCCCTTGATCCAGTTGCCCTCGATGGTCATCACGGCCTTGCCCTTGCCGAACGCCTCGCCGGACCAGCCCGCGTCGAGCTGCTTCGGGAAGCGGGCCAGCCCCTGGGTGAGCAGGGACTTGACGTACGTCAGGGCCGCCTCGTTCTCCGGGGTGTCGGCGGTGGGCTGCTTGGAGTCGTCGCTGAGCAGCCATCCACCGCTCTGCACCAGGAAGGCGCCGATCCGGTCCCGGGTGTCGCCCAGTGCCAGCGGCACCTGCCCCTTCGCCTTGATCTTCTGGGAGGTGGCGGTGAGCTGGTCCCAGGTGGTCGGCACGTCGGCGTCGGTCAGGCCGGCCTTCGTCCACAGATCGGTGTTGATCTGGAGGGCGAGGGTGGAGAAGTCCTTCGGCGCACAGTAGAGCTTGCCGTCGTAGGTGAAGGTCGTGCGCAGGCTCTCGTAGAAGTCGTCGGTGTTGCTGATCTTGTCGCCGTACGGCTCCAGCGCACCCACGCTGGCGTAGTCGGCGAACCGGGCCGCGTCGACGTAGAAGACGTCCGGCGGATTCCCACCGGCAAGGGCCTGGCCGAGCTGCTGCGTGAGGTCCTGGGCGGGGGTGACGGTGGCCTGGTTGCCCGACGCCGACGCCCACTTGGCGGCGGCGTCCTGGACGGCCTTGGTCTCGGCGTCGCCGGAGGAGCCGATGAGGATCTGGAGGTTGGCGGGTCCGCTGGACTGGGCGGCGTCGCCGGAGGAGTCGTCGTCGAAGCCGCTGCCGCAGGCGGCGGTTCCGAACAGGGCGAAGGCGGCGAGGCCGGCCACGGCCGCTCGGGTGAGGGATCGAGGTGCCATCGGGTTCTCCTGGTGGGGGACGGGATTCATGCGGTGTGGCGAAGCACCAGCGAGGGCTGGAGCAGGACGTGGTCGGGGGTGCGCTGGGTGCCGTCGAGGACGGCGGTGAGGAGGTCGACGCAGCGGGCGGCGGCCTCGCCGAGGGGCTGGCTGACACTGGTCAGACCGATCGCCGCCGCGACCGGGGTGTCGTCGAAGCCGATCACCGGCACGGCCGGCACGTCGGCGCGGACGGACTGGAGCGCGCCGAGGGCGAGGGAGTCGCTGGCGCAGACGAGCGCGGTCGGGGCCGCACCGGCGAGCAGGTCACGGGCGGCCCGCTCCCCCTCGGCGATGCCGTCGACGGTCTGCCGGTCCAGGCCGGCGGGCTCGACGCCGGCGGCGACCAGCGATCGACGCCAGCCCGCGCGCCGGTCGTCGCCCACGCCGGAGCCGACCGGCCAGCCGATGAAGCCGATGCGCCGGTGGCCGGCGGCCAGCAGGTGGGCGGTGGCGGCGGCGGTGCCGGCCGCGCCGTCGACGTCGACCCAGGAGTGGGACTCCGGGTCGTCCCACGGCCGGCCGAACGTCACGAACGGCACGCCGTGGGCCGCCAACCAGGCGGTACGCGGGTCGCCGTGGTCGGTGCCGGTCAGCACGAACCCGTCCAGCTCGTACGAGCTGAGCAGGTCGTCATACGTGACGATCTCCCGCTGGTCATCCGTGGCGGTGTAGAGCATGGTGCGGTAGCCGGCGGTCTCGGCGGTCTCGGTGAGGCCGTGCAGGAACCGGTCCAGCACCGAGCCGTTGATGCCGTCCCGGGTCGGCTCGATGCGTACGGCGATCAGCCGCGACCGCCCGGTGCGCATCTGGCGGGCGGCCTGGTTGGCCCGGTAGCCGAGCGCCGTGATGGCCTCCTGCACCCGCAGCCGGGTCTCCTCGCGCACGATGTGCGGCGCGTTGAGCACGTTGGAGACGGTCTGCCGGCTGACCCGGGCATGCCGCGCCACCGTTGCGATGGTCACCTTCTCGGCCACGTGATCCCCTTCGCGGTCTTGAACGATCCAATTCGGATGAGGCAGGATTGGATCGTTCAAGTTGCTGGAATGTTTCGCACTTTGCACCCCCCGGGGACCGTGTGTCAAGAGATCGGTCCCCGTCGAGAAGGATCTGGAGCCGCGTCGTGACCGAGCGCCATCTGCAACCCCTCCTGCACGACCTGGCCGGGGTGGTCCTCGCCCCCACCAGCGCCCTGGGGGACGCGGCCGGGCAGATCCGCCCCGTCGGCGTCCAGGGCGTCTTCCACGCCGACACCCGGGTCCTCACCCGTGCCGAGCTGCTGATCGACGACCGGGAGCCGGAGAGCGTGGCCAGCGGCGCGGCCGGGCCGCACGGTGCCCGGTTCGTCGCCCTGGTCCGGTGGCTCGGCGACGCCACGCCCGACCCCACCGTGCGCGTCGACCGCACCCGACGGCTCGACCCCCGGGGCCTCACCGAGGAGCTACGGGTCGCCTCCACCGCCACCGTTGGGGTCCGGGCCACCGTCACCGTCGATCTCGGCTGTGACCTGGCGCCGATCGAGGTGGTCAAGTCCGGCGGCGCGGTACCGGCGCTGGAGGCCAAGACCGGCGGGCCGGGCCAGCTGTCCTGGTCCGGCGACGGCACCACCGTCACGGTCACCGCCGAGGGCGCGGACGTCGACGCGTCCGGCGGCCGGGTCACCGCGCCGCGACTGGCCTGGCCGGTCACGCTGGCACCGGGCGGGACCGCCACGCTGCGTTGGCGGATGACCATCGAGGACCCGCACGCCGTCGTGGTCTGCCCGCCCGGCGAGCCGGACTGGGCCCATCCCGAGGTACGCGCCGACGACCGCCGCCTCACCCGCCTGCTCGACCGGTCCCTGGCCGACCTGCGCGCACTGCGGCTGGCCGACCCCGACGCACCGCACGACGTCTTCCTCGGCGCCGGGGTGCCGTGGTTCCTCACCCTGTTCGGGCGCGACAGCCTCTGGGCGGCCCGGATGATGCTGCCGCTCGGCACCGAACTGGCGGCCGGCACGCTGCGGGTGCTCGCCCGCCGGCAGGGCACGCGCGTCGAGCCGGCCACCGGGGAGGCGCCCGGCAAGATCCTGCACGAGCTGCGGCGGCACGAGTTCGCGCTGCTCGGCGAGACACTGCGCCTGCCCCCGGCCTACTACGGCACGGTCGACGCCACCATGCTGTGGGTCAACCTGCTGCACGACGCGTGGCGCTGGGGGCTGCCCGACGACCAGGTCGAGCCGCTGCTGCCGCACCTGGAGGCGGCGCTGGGCTGGCTCGCGGAGCACGCCGACGCCGACGGCGACGGGCTGGTCGAGTACGTCGACCGCACCGGTCACGGGCTGTCCAACCAGGGCTGGAAGGACTCCGGCGACGCGGTCCGGTTCCGCGACGGCCGGCTCGCCGAGGCACCGATCGTGCTGGCCGAGGTGCAGGGGTACGCGTACGAGGCCGCCCGCAACGGGTCCGCCCTGCTCGACGCCTTCGGCCGGCCGGGCGCGGACCGCTGGCACTCCTACGGGGATCGCCTCGCCGCCCGGTTCCGCGCCGCCTTCTGGGTCGACGGTCCACACGGCCCGCAGCCCGCCCTGGCCCTGGACCGGGACAAGCGCCCCGTCGACTCGCTGACCAGCAACATCGGCCACCTGCTCGGCACCGGCCTGCTGAACGCCGACGAGGAGGCGCGGGTCGCCCGGCTGCTCACCACGGACGCGCTGGCCGGCGGGTTCGGCCTGCGCACGATGTCCACCGACGACGCCGGGTTCAGTCCCCTGTCGTACCACTGCGGGTCGATCTGGACCCACGACACCGCGATCGTGCTCGCGGGCCTGGCCCGGGCCGGCTTCCGTTCCGCCGCGCTCGGCTTCGCCGAGGGCCTGCTCGCGGCAGCGGAGGCGTTCGACTACCGCCTGCCCGAGCTGTACGGCGGCGACGACCGCGACCTGCTCGACCGGCCGGTGCCGTACCCGGCCGCGTGCCGGCCGCAGGCCTGGTCGGCGGCGAGCGCGGTGCTCCTGCTCCAGGCGGCGAGCGGGCTCTACCCGGACGTGCCGGCCGGTGCGGTACGGCTCGCCCCGCTGGCCGGACCGGAGCTGGGCGCGGTCTCGGTCTCCGGCCTGCGCGTCGCGGGTTCGTCGACCGATGTCGCGGTCGACCGGGACGGCACCACCTCGGTCACCGGCCTGCCGGCCGGCCTCCGGCTCACCGGAGCCTCCGTGCCCGCCCCGCGCCCCGCCCCCGAGATGCCCCACGAGGTCCGTTGAGGACGGCCGGCGAGGGTCGGTGACGGCTCAGCGGTGCGACTACCGGCGTGTCGGACCGCTCAGGCGTCACCGGTCCGGGCGACGAGTTCGACGACGATCTCGTCGTCCTCTGTCGCACCGGTCGGGACGAAGCCCAGCGCGGTGTAGAGACGGGCCGCCGCGACGTTGTCCGGGTGGTACGACAGCCGCACCGGGTGCCGGCCGCCGTCCTGCGCCGCCAGCCAGTCGGTCAGCGTGACGACCGTGGCCCGCCCGATGCCGCTGCCCTGCTCGGCGGCGTCCACCACCATGCCGCCGATCCACCGCGACCCGTCGTCGTCCACACCCCACATGACGTGCCCGACGACGGTCTCGTCGGCGTACACGGCCAGGGACGTCCAGACCTCGGAACGCGTGGTCAACAGGAGGTAGCGGGCGGCCAGCGCGGCGACCCAGACCCGCTGGTCGTCGCGGGGGGCCACGTCCGCGACCGCCCGCCAGTTGTCGTCGTCGACCGGGCGCAGGGTGACCCGCCGCCCGGCCCGGTCCAGAACTCCAGAGTCGATCATCCCGGGCAGCCTAGGCCGCCGGGAACGATCCGACGACCGGTTTCAGTCGAGCAGGGCGTCCAGGCCGATGGTGAGGCCGGGGCGGTTGCGCACCGCACGGACCGCCAGCAGCACACCGGGCATGAACGAGGCGCGGTCGTACGAGTCGTGCCGGATGGTGAGCGTCTCGCCGGTGGTGCCGAACAGCACCTCCTGGTGCGCGACCAGACCGGTGGCGCGGACGGCGTGCACGCGTACGCCCTCGATGTCGGCGCCGCGGGCGCCGGCCACCTCGTCCTTGGTGGCGTCCGGCGTGGGCCCCATGCCCGCGTCGGCGCGGGCGGCGGCGATCAGCCGGGCGGTGTGCGTGGCGGTGCCGCTCGGGGCGTCGAGCTTGCGCGGGTGGTGCTGCTCGACGATCTCGACCGACTCGAAGTGCCGGGCGGCGCGGGCGGCGAACTGCATCATCAGCACGGCGCCGATGCCGAAGTTGGGGGCGATCACCACACCGACACCGGGCTTACGTTCCAGCCAACCCCGCACCCTGTCCAGGCGCTGCTCGGTGAAGCCCGTGGTGCCGACCACCGCGCTGATGCCCTGGTCGATGCACCAGTGCAGGTTGTCCATGACGACGTCCGGGGTGGTGAAGTCGACGACCACCTCGGCGCCGGCGTCGGAGGCGTTGAACAGCCAGTCACCCTGGTCGACCATGGCCACCAGGTCCATGTCGGCTGCCGCGTCGACCGCCCTGCACACCTCGACGCCCATCCGGCCGCGCGCTCCCAGCACGCCGACGCGGATCGGCTCGTCCGCGTTCTTGTCCTGCTCGTCAGTCACCGGCACAACCTACCCGTTCGGTGGGCGCACCGGCCGGGGAGGACCACAAGTCAGGAAGCGGCGAAGTCACCCGCGCCGAACGGCCCGACCACGGCCAGGGACATCGGCCGGCTCAGCAGCTCGGCGGCGAGGGAGTTCACGTCGTCCAGGGTCACCGCGTCGACCCGGGCCAGCAGCTCGTCGACCGGCATCAGGTCGCCGTAGAGCAGCTCACCCTTGGCCAACCGGCTCATCCGGGAGCCGGTGTCCTCCAGGCCCAGCACGAACGAGCCCTTGCTCATGCCCTTGCCCCGGGCCAGCTCGCTCTCGGTGATCCCCTCGGCGGCCACCCGGGACAGCTCCGCCCGGGTCAGGTCCAGCACCTCGTCGACCTTGCCCGGGGCGCAGCCGGCGTAGACGGCGAAGAGGCCGCTGTCGGCGTACTGGCTGGCGTAGGAGTAGACCGAGTAGGCAAGCCCGCGCTGCTCGCGGATCTCCTGGAACAGGCGGCTGGACATGCCGCCACCGAGGACGTTGTTGAGCACCCCGAGGGCGAAGCGCCGCTCGTCGAGCCGGTCGATGCCGGGGCACCCGAGGATCACGTGCGCCTGCTCGGTCTCCTTCGCCTCGACCACGGTGGTCGCGGGCTTCGTCCGTACCGCCGAGGCGTTGGAGCGGTACGGCGCCGGCGCGGCCGGGTCGCTGTCCAGTGGCGTGCCGCGCACCGCCTGGCGGACCAGCCGGACCACGGCGGCGTGGTCCAGGTTGCCGGCGGCGGCGATGACGATCTGCGGCGCGACGTAGCGGCGCCGGTAGAAGCTCTGGATCTGCCGACGGCTCATCGGGGTGACCGTCTCCTCGGTGCCGGAGATCAGCCGGCCCAGCGGGTGGTCGCCGTACACGGCCCGGGCGAAGAGGTCGTGGACCTCGTCACCGGGCTCGTCGTCGTGCATGGCGATCTCCTCGAGGATCACGCCCCGCTCGGTCTCCACGTCGGCCGGATTCAGCACCGAGTCGGCGACCAGGTCGCACATGACGTCGATCGCCAGCGGCAGGTCCTCGTCGAGCACCCGCGCGTAGTAGCAGGTGTACTCCTTGGTGGTGAAGGCGTTCGTCTCGCCGCCCACCGCCTCGATCGAGGAGGAGATCTCCAGCGCACCGCGCTTGTTGGTGCCCTTGAAGAGCAGGTGCTCCAGGAAGTGCGCGGCGCCGGCCTGCGGGCCGGTCTCGTCGCGGGAGCCGACCGCCACCCAGATGCCGAACGAGACGCTGCGCATCGTCGGGATGGCCTCGGTGAGCACGCGGAGCCCGCTGGGCAGCACGGTCCGGCGGACCGTGCCACCCAACGGGTCGTCGCTCAGCGTCCGGGTCACCGCCCGGCCGGCGGCGCCGGGGCGGGCCGCCCCGGTGCCGCGGTACGCCGCACCCGTGCCCGGGAACGACGCCACCCCCCGTCGATCCGGCGGAAACGGCGCACGACTGGCCCGACTCACGTGTTGCTCCCAGATCGACGAGGGGTGGTGTGGTGCTGGTGGTGCTACGGGTCAGCTGTGCCGGGTGCGGCGACGCGGACGCTCGCCGCCCTCGCCACCCTCGCCGCCACCCGGACCGCGCTCGCCGCCGCCCGGACCGCGCTCGCCG
>NZ_JBFAMU010000074.1:0-16093 GCF_040656655.1 Micromonospora sp. NPDC049799 | reverse complement strand
ACGATCCGGGCGACGCCCCGGGCCAGCGGACCCGGCGCAGGGCGCGGCCGCCCCCGCGACCGCCGCCGGAGCCCGGGACCACCCGCTTCCCGCATGGAAAGGATGGTAGACACCGCGCCCCGTTCCCGGCGGGCCATGTTCGGGTCTGTTTAATCGTGAGAGTTTGTGATGGAATGGCGACGGGGTGACGCAGAGCGCCGGCACAGCGGGCGGCCGTAGGGTGATCACCACACGGTCGCGACCGAGGCGACCAGGCAGGAGGAGACCGACGTGAAACTGCTCGTCACCGGCGGCGCCGGCTTCATCGGCAGCGTGGTGACCCGGATGCTGCTCGACGCCGGCCACCAGGTCGTCGTCCTGGACGACCTGTGCACCGGGCACCGGGAGGCGCTCGCCGGAGAGGCGACCCACGTCGAGGCCTCCATCCACGACGCCGCCCGGGTGCTCACCCCGGACGCCGGCTTCGACGGTGTCCTGCACTTCGCCGCCCTGATCGCCGCCGGCGAGTCGATGGTCAAGCCAGAGCTGTACTGGCGGACCAACACCATCGGCTCCCTCGCGCTGATCGACGCGGTCCGCGCCGCCGGGGTGCCGAAGCTGGTCTTCTCCTCCACCGCCGCCGTCTACGGCAACCCGACCGAGCTGCCCATCCCGGAGACCGCCGTCAAGGCCCCCACCAACACCTACGGGGCAACCAAGCTCGCCGTCGACATGGCGCTCACCTCCGAGGCGATCGGGCACGGCCTCGCCGCCGTGTCGCTCCGCTACTTCAACGTGGCCGGCGCGCACCTCGACGGCGACGTGGCGCTCGGCGAGCGGCACGACCCGGAGACCCACCTCATCCCCATCGCGCTGGAGGTCGCCGCCGGCCGGCGGGAGAAGCTCCAGCTCTTCGGCGACGACTACCCCACCGTCGACGGCACCTGCGTCCGCGACTACATCCACGTCGCCGACCTGGCCCGCGCCCACCTGCTCGCCCTGGACGCGGCCACACCCGGGCAGCACCGCATCTACAACCTGGGCAACGGCAACGGCTTCACCAACCGCCAGGTCGCCGACGTGGTCCGCGAGGTCACCGGCCACCCGCTCCCGGTGGAGGTCGCACCCCGCCGCGAGGGCGACCCGGCCGAGCTGGTCGCCTCGTCCCGGCTGGCCCGCGAGGAGCTGGGCTGGGTGCCGCAGAAGCCGACCCTGCACGACATGGTCGGCGACGCCTGGTCCTTCTACCGCAGGTACGTGCTGGAGGGCCGGTGACCGACCACCCCGCCGGTCCGGCGCCGACCGACGTCGCGGACCGCGCCGCCGCCGGCTTCCGCCGGGAGTACGCCGGGGAGCCCGCCGGCCGCTGGGCGGCTCCCGGGCGGGCCAACCTGATCGGCGAGCACACCGACTACAACGACGGCTTCGTGCTGCCCTTCGCGCTGTCCCTGCGGACCGTGGCCGCCGCCGCGCCGCAGCCCGGGCAGACGTGGACGGTCTGGTCGGAGCTGTCCGGCGAGACCGTCACCTTCGGTGCCGACGAGGTCGCCGCGCCCGGCCGGGTGAAGGGCTGGGCCGCGTACGTGGCCGGTGTGGTGTGGGCGCTGCGCGACGCCGGCCACACCGTCGGAGGTGCCCGGCTGGCGATCGCCTCCGACGTGCCGCTCGGCTCCGGGCTCTCCTCCTCGGCCGCGCTGGAGGCCGCCGTGCTGGCCGCCCTGGTCGACCTCGGCGGGCTCGACCTGCCCACCGACCGACAGCCCCGGCTCGCCCAGCGCGCCGAGAACGTCTACGTGGGCGCGCCGACCGGGATCATGGACCAGTCGGCGGTGATCCGGTGCCGGGAGGGGCACGCCCTCTTCCTCGACTGCCGGGACGAGTCGGTCGAGCAGATCCCCTTCGATCTCGCCGCCGCCGGCCTGGCCGTGCTGGTCGTGGACAGCCGGGCACCGCACCGGCACGCCGACGGCGAGTACGCGGCCCGCCGCCGCTCCTGCGAGCGGGCCGCCGCACAGCTCGGGGTGTCGGCCCTGCGGGACGTGCAGGTGGCGGACCTCGACGACGCCCTGGCTCGGCTCGACGACCCGGAGACCCGCCGTCGGGTCCGGCACGTGGTCACCGAGGACCAGCGGGTGCTCGACACCGTGGCGCTGCTGCGCGCCGGCCGGGTCCGCGAGATCGGCCCCCTGCTGACCGCCTCGCACGCCTCCATGCGGGACGACTTCGAGATCACCGTCCCGGAGATCGACACCGCGGTCGACGCGGCGCTCGCGGCCGGCGCGCTCGGCGCCCGGATGACCGGGGGCGGCTTCGGCGGCTGCGTGCTCGCCCTGGTCGACGCCGACCGCGCGGGCGCCGTCGCCGACGCGGTCACCGCCGCGTACGCCGAGCGCGGCTTCGCCACCCCCGGCCACGTCACGGTCCTCCCGTCCCCCGGCGCCACCCGCCTACCGTGAAAGGAAGGGCCGCCGCTCAACGCCTGCGGTAGCGGAAGGGCCCCTTCTTAACGGACCGGCACGCCCGACGGGAGTCGTCGACGCTCACACGGAAGGAGTGGCTGTCCGGACGCGGACAGCCACTCCTTCGGTGTGACGGGGTCGAGCGACCGCCGGTCAGCCGGCCTCGACGATCATGCCCGCGCCGACCGTGCGGTTGGTGGCCTCGTCGATGATGACGAAGCCGCCCGTCGTACGGTTGCGCCGGTACTCGTCGGCGAGCAGCGGCACGGTCGTCCGCAGCCGCACCCGGCCGATCTCGTTGAGCCGCAGCTCGGCGGCCGCCTCGTCGCGGTGCAGCGAGTTGACGTCCAGCCGGTAGTGCAGCCCGCGCACGATCGCCCGCGCCGACCGGGTGGTGTGCTTGATGGCGTACCGGCCGCCGACCTGCAACGGTCGCGTCTCGTCCATCCAGCAGACCATCGCCTCGATGTCCTGCGCGACGGTGGGCGCGTTGTTCGGCCGGCAGATCAGGTCGCCCCGCGAGATGTCGATCTCGTCTTCCAGGCGTACGGTCACCGACATCGGCGGGAACGCCTCCGGGACCGGACCGTCGGCGGTCTCCACCGCGGCGATCCGGCTGGTGAAGCCGGACGGCAGCACCATCACCTCGTCGCCCGGCTTCAGCACGCCGGAGGCGACCTGACCGGCGTAGCCCCGGTAGTCGGTGACGGTCGTCGACTGCGGCCGGATCACGTACTGCACCGGGAACCGCACGTCGACCAGGTTCCGGTCGCTGGCGATGTGCACCCGCTCCAGGTGGTGCAGCAGCGACGGACCGTCGTACCAGGGCATGTTCTCCGACCGGGAGACGATGTTGTCCCCGCGCAGCGCGGAGATCGGCACCACCGTCAGGTCCGGCGCGTCGAGCTTCGCGGCGAACGCGGTGAACTCGTCCGCGATCTGCTCGAACACCTCCTGCGACCAGTCCACCAGGTCCATCTTGTTGACGCAGAGGACCAGGTGCGGCACCCGCAGCAGCGAGCAGAGGAACGCGTGCCGGCGGGACTGCTCGACCAGGCCCTTGCGGGCGTCGACCAGGATCAGCGCCAGGTCAGCCGTGGAAGCCCCGGTGACCATGTTCCGCGTGTACTGGGTGTGCCCCGGCGTGTCGGCGATGATGAACTTCCGCCTCGGCGTGGCGAAGTAGCGGTACGCCACGTCGATCGTGATGCCCTGCTCCCGCTCGGCCCGCAGGCCGTCGGTCAGCAGCGCCAGGTTCGTGTACTCGTCACCCCGGGCCGCGCTGACCGCCTCCACGGCGGCGAGCTGGTCGGTGAAGAGCGACTTCGTGTCGTACAGCAGCCGGCCGATCAGGGTCGACTTGCCGTCGTCGACGCTGCCGGCGGTGGCGAAGCGCAGCAGGTCCATCGGTCGGGCCTCCGGCCCGACGCCGGCCGGGGCCACGGTCTCGGTGCTCATCAGAAGTAGCCCTCCCGCTTGCGGTCCTCCATGGCGGCCTCGCTGACCCGGTCGTCACCACGGGTCGCGCCCCGCTCGGTGATCCGGGTGGCGGCGACCTCCTCGATGACCTTCTCGACCGTGTCGGCGTCGGAGCGGACGGCCGCCGTGCAGGACGCGTCGCCCACCGTCCGGTAGCGCACCTGCGCCTTGAACCGCTCCTCCCCCGCCCGGGGGTGGAAGAACTCGTTGACCGCGTACAGCATCCCGTCGCGCTCGACCACCTCGCGCTGGTGCGCGTAGTAGATCGACGGCAGCGGGATCCGCTCCCGGGCGATGTAGTGCCAGATGTCCAGCTCGGTCCAGTTGGACAGCGGGAACACGCGGATCGACTCGCCCGGGTGGTGCCGCCCGTTGTAGAGCGACCACAGCTCCGGCCGCTGGTTCTTCGGGTCCCACTGGCCGAACTCGTCGCGGAAGCTGAACACCCGCTCCTTGGCGCGGGCCTTCTCCTCGTCGCGCCGGGCGCCGCCGAAGAGCGCGTCGAAGCGGTGCTTCTCCACCGCGTCGAGCAGCACCGGCGTCTGGATCCGGTTGCGCATCCCGTCGGCCGACTCCCGGACCAGCCCGCGGGACAGCGCCTCCGGCACGCTCGCCACGACCAGCTGCAGGCCCAGCTCGGCGACCCGCTGGTCCCGGTACTCCAGGACCTCCGGGAAGTTGTGGCCGGTGTCCACGTGCATGACCGGGAAGGGGATGTTCGCGGGGGCGAACGCCTTCTGCGCCAGCCGCAGCATGACAATCGAGTCCTTGCCGCCGGAGAAGAGCAGCACCGGCCGCTCCATCTCGGCGACAACCTCGCGCATCACGAAGACGCTCTCGGCCTCCAACGCGTCGAGATGCGACACCTGGTAGGCGGCGGGCGAGGTCATGACACCGGCTCGATTCGCAGGCTCATTTCCAGACCTTTCCGGTCGGGCATGTGAAGAAACAGCGGTCAGACTACTGGGAATGCTCGTGCAGCGCCGCAAGCAACCGACTGGCGAGATCCTTCCGGCAGACCAGGAGGTCCGGCAGGCGCGGATCCGCCTCGTTGTATCTCAGCGCAGAACCGTCGATCCGGGAAGCGTGCAGTCCGGTGGCCGTCGCCACAGCGACCGGAGCCGCCGAGTCCCACTCGTACTGGCCGCCGGCGTGGATGTAGGCGTCCACCTCA
The DNA here is from genome assembly GCF_040656655.1 of Micromonospora sp. NPDC049799. Lineage (NCBI taxonomy): Bacteria > Bacillati > Actinomycetota > Actinomycetes > Micromonosporales > Micromonosporaceae > Micromonospora > Micromonospora sp. NPDC049799. The sequence continues at coordinate 11,002 of NZ_JBFAMU010000074.1, read as the reverse complement.
CCGGTGATCACCGCCGCGATCTTCGCGCCGGCCGACCCCATCGGCACCAGGTGCGCCCCGACGTCCTCCGCCAGGTCGGTCAGGAACACCGGCGGCCGGCTCCGGCTCGCCGCCAGGCGGATGGTCCGCCCACCGCCCGCGGTCGCCGCCTCCAGCGTCATCGGAGGGTACGCGGGCGGGTAGTCCGTCCCCAGCACCCGGTGCTGCGCCGGCAGGCCCACCGCGCCCGCGACCAGCCCATGCGGGGTGGGCGAGTTCCGCGCCCACAGCGCCACGTGCACCGCCCAGTCCGAGCGGCCCTCCTCCGAGAACTCCCGCGTGCCGTCCAGCGGGTCGACGATCCACACCCGGTCGGCACCCAGCCGGGACACCGACCCCGCCGACCGCGCGCCCTCGTCCTCCTCGGAGAGGACCGCGTCGCCCGGGCGCCAGTTCGCCAGCTCGGTACGGATCAGGTCGTGCGAGACCTTGTCACCCGCCGACTTCAGCGCCGCCGCGTCGGCGAAACCCAGCTCGGCCCGCAGTCCGAGCAGCGCCTGACCGGCGCGGGCCGCCAGCCAGCGGGCGAACGCACCGTCGATCATCGGAGGACTGCCCATGCCCCTGCTCCCGTCGCCGCACCACGGTCCACCTCGTCGGGCCCGCACCGGCAGCCCGATGCCGCCGGCCGCGCCACGCGCCCCGAAGGGCGCAGACTACCGGCTGGCGGATCCACGGCGGACACGCCCCGCCCCGCTCAGGCGCCGTGGTACAGGTTCTGCGTCGGCTCCACGCCCTTGACGACCACCGACTCCACCACATCGGCGGCCCGGTCCACCAGGAAGTCGAGCTCCTTGCGTTCCGCCGCGCCGAAATCCGACAGTACGTAGTCCGCCGGATCCTGCCGGCCGGGCGGCCGACCGATCCCGAACCGGACCCGGACGTACTCCTTGGTGCCCAGCGACTTCGTCATCGACCGCAGGCCGTTGTGGCCGCCCTCGCCGCCGCCGCACTTCACCCGAACCTGCCCGTACGCGATGTCCAGCTCGTCGTGCACGGCGATCACCCGGCCCGGCTCCACCTTGTAGAACTGCGCCAGGCTGGCCACCGGCCCGCCCGAGAGGTTCATGTAGGTCAACGGCTTCGCCAGCACCAGCCTCGGGCCGCCGAAGCCGAGCCGGCCCTCGGCCACCTCCGCCACCGCACGCCTGTGCCGGCCGAACTTCGCACCGACCCGACCGGCCAGCAGCTCCGCCACCATGAAACCGACGTTGTGCCGGTTGCCGGCGTACTCCCGGCCCGGGTTGCCCAGGCCGACCACCAGCCACGGCCCCGTCTCGTCCGTCACCGCCCGTCCCTTCCCGCTCTCGCCCGGCGGACCCCGCCGCCCTCCCTGGTCGCCACCGCACGCGCGCCGGGGCCGGCACCACCGGCCCGGCCCCCGCTCCGATACGCCGACAGGCGCCCCCGGAAGCCGGGGACGCCTGTCGACAACGCAGCGGGACCGATCAGGCCTCGGTCTTCGCCTCGGTGGTCTCCTCGCCCTCGGCGGCCGGAGCCTCGGCGCCCTCGGACGACTCGGTCTCCTCGCCGACGCCGGCCTCGGCCTCCTCGGCGGCCTCCTCGACCTCGGGGAGGGTGGCCTCGAGCTGCTCGGCGGTCGGCGCGGCGGTCACCGAGGCGACCGTCTGGCTCGCGTCGGCGGCCAGCTCCACACCGGCCGGCAGCTCCACGTCGCCGGCGGTGACCTGGGTGCCGGCCTCCAGGCCCTCGATCGAGGCCTCCAGGTGGTCCGGAACCTTGGTGGCGTCGGCGGTCACCGACAGGGTGTCGTGGTCGTGCACGATCAGGGTGTCCCGCGCGGCCTCACCGGTCAGCTGGACCGGGACCTCGACGGTGACCTTCTCGCCCCGGCGGACCAGCAGCAGGTCCACGTGCTCGAAGGTGTCCTTGATCGGGTCACGCTGGATCGCCTTCGGCAGCGCCAGCACCTGGGTGCCGTCGCTGACCTCGATCGCGAAGAGCTGGTTCGCGCCGCCCTTACGGATCGCGGCCGCGAACTCACGGGCCGGGAGCGCGATGTGCTTGGGCTTCTCGCCGTGGCCGTACAGCACGGCGGGCACCTTGCCGGCCCGGCGGGTACGACGGGCACCACCCTTGCCGAACTCGGTACGGGGCTCGGCGCTGATCTTTACCTCGGACACGGGGAAACTCCTGATGCTTCGCTGCGGCGGCTTGTCGTCTTGCGGTGCTGGGCGAGGGGCTCGCAGGGGCTCATGCGTCATGAACGACTGCCCGGAGCACCGCGTCGATGACGGCGCCTCCGTGCGGTGCTTTTCAGCGGCCCGCCGGGCACCCTCGCCGTGGCAACCGCACCAGTCTACCCGAGCCGATTCCCGGGTCTCCGGCAGTCCCCACTATCACCGCCCGGCCTCGCACGCAGGGCGAAAACGGCGATCCCCGGATCACCGGGATCGGTACGGCCGGAGCGCCCCGCGCGCCCCGGCCGCAGCCGTCACCTCGTCAGCTCAGACCGCCGAACAGGGTCGTCACCGAACCGTCGTCGAAGACCTCGCGGATGGCCCGGGCCAGCAGCGGCGCGATCGACAGCACGGTCAGCTTGTCCAACTGCTTCTCCGGCGGCAGCGGGAGCGTGTTGGTCACCACGACCTCGCTGATCGGGCTGTTCTTCAGCCGCTCGGTCGCCGGGTCGGAGAGCAGCGCGTGGGTGGAGGCCACGATGATCTCCGCCGCGCCGGACTCCTTCAGGATGTCGGCGGCCTTCGTGATCGTGCCACCGGTGTCGATCATGTCGTCGACGATCAGGCAGATCCGGCCCTCCACCTCACCGACCACGCGGTTCGCCACCACCTGGTTCGGCTTGAGCGGGTCGCGGGTCTTGTGGATGAACGCCAGCGGGCAGCCGCCCAGGCGGTCCGTCCACCGCTCGGCCACCCGCACCCGGCCGGAGTCCGGCGCGACCACGGTCATCGGCCGGCCGGCGAACTTGTGCTCCACGTACTCGGCCAGGATGTCCATCGCGAACAGGTGGTCCACCGGCCCGTCGAAGAAACCCTGGATCTGCGCGGTGTGCAGGTCCACGGTGAGGATCCGGTTCGCACCGGCCGTCTTCAACAGGTCCGCGATCAGCCGCGCCGAGATCGGCTCCCGGCCGCGGTGCTTCTTGTCCTGCCGGGCGTACGGGTAGAACGGCAGGACGACCGTGATCCGCTTCGCCGAACCCCGCTTCAGCGCGTCGATCATGATCAGGGTCTCCATGACCCACGTGTTGACGCCGTGCGTGACCGACTGCACCACGAACGCGTCCGAACCACGGACCGAGTCCTTGAACCGTACGAAGATCTCGCCGTTGGCGAACTCGTACGCGTCGGCCGGCGTCGGCGCTACGCCGAGCACCTCGCCGATCTCCTTGGCCAGGTCCGGAAAACCACGTCCGGAGAAGAGCATCAGGCTCTTGCGGTTTTCGGCGACGATGCTGCCCATGGGCCCGTCTGCTCCCGTTGGTCGGTGGTACCCGGCTTGGTGGTGGCGGGCCGGGGACTAGTCGGTTGCAGTATCTCCCGCGCCGGACGCCGGGCCCACCGCCTCCGTGTCCCCGTGGATTGCCTCACCTTCACTTGCCGTCAACCCCGGGTTCGACGCACCCTCGCCGCCCCGCCGGGCCCGCTCGGCGGCCTCGGCGGCGGCGGTGCCGGCCCGCCGCTTGACCACCCAGCCCTCGATGTTGCGCTGCCGGGCCCGGGCCACGCCCATCGCGCCCGGCGGCACGTTCTCGATGATCACCGAACCGGCCGCCGTGTACGCTCCGTCACCCACCTCCACCGGGGCGACGAACATGTTGTCCGCCCCGGTACGGGCGTGGCTGCCGATCACCGTGCGGTGCTTGTTGACGCCGTCGTAGTTCACGAACACCGACGCCGCGCCGATGTTGCTCTGCTCGCCGATCGTCGCGTCACCGACGTACGTCAGGTGCGGCACCTTCGAGCCGGCGCCGATCTCCGAGTTCTTCACCTCGACGAACGTGCCGACCTTGGCCTTCTCGGCCAGCCGGGCCGCCGGCCGCAGGTACGCGTAGGGGCCCACGCTGGCGTTCGGGCCCACCTCGGCGCCGACCGCGTGGCTACGGATCACGGTCGCGCCCGCGCCGACCACCGTGTCGACGAGCGTCACGTCCGGCCCGACCAGCGCGCCGGTGCCGATGACCGTGCCGCCCCGCAGCTGGGTGTTCTGGTCGACCACCGCGTCCCGGTCCAGTGCCACGGTCACGTCGATCCAGGTCGTCTCCGGGTCGAGCAGGCTCACCCCGGTGCGCATCCACGCCTCGTTGACCCGGTCGCGCATCAGCCGGCGCAGCGCGGCCAGCTCCACCCGGTCGTTGCAGCCCAGCGTCTCGGAGTGGTCGGCCGCCACGTGCACGCCCACCGGCTCACCGGCCGAGACGAGCAGGCCGAACACGTCGGTCAGGTACTCCTCGCCCTGGTCGTTGTCGGTGGAGAGCTTGCCCAGCGCGTCCCGCAGCCGGATCGCGTCGAAGGCGTAGATCCCGGCGTTGATCTCCCGGATCGCCCGCTGCGCCTCGGTGGCGTCGCGCTGCTCGACGATCTGCTCCAGCCGACCGTCGGCGTCGCGCACGATCCGGCCCAGACCGGCCGGGTCGGGCACCTCGGCCGCCAGCACGGTCGCCGCCGAGCCGGCACCCTCGTGCGCCTCCACCAGCGCGGTCACCGTCTCCGGGCGGAGCAGCGGCACGTCGCCGTTGAGCACCACGACGGTGCCGGTCACGTCCGGCACGGCGTCCAGCGCGATGCGGACCGCGTGACCGGTGCCGAGCTGCTCGGCCTGGAGCACGGGCGTGGCGGCGGGCGCGATCTCGGCCAGGTGGCCCCGCACCTGGTCGGCGCCGTGGCCGACCACGACCACGGTGCGGTCCGCGGCCAGCGGCGCGGCGGCGGTCAGCACGTGACCGACGAGCGTACGACCGAGCAGCGGGTGCAGCACCTTGGGCAGGGCCGACTTCATGCGCTTGCCCTCACCGGCGGCGAGCACGACAACGGTGCGGAGGTGGGGCTGGGACACGACGTGGCTCCAGTCGGGACGGCGACAGTCTCGCCGTCATGCTAACCACGCCACTGGGCAACCCTGCCCATTACCCCAGGGAACGAATCGGACTTCTGGGGACAGCTCGGCCGCCAGGGTTCGAACCTGAAATACGGGTACCAAAGACCCGGGTGTTGCCAATTACACCACGGCCGAAGGATCGTCAACAGCTTAGCGCCTACCCCGAGAGGAGACGAAGTTCGTTTCCACGCCGCCTGTCGAAACGGACGCCGCGCGGTAAAGCGAACGCTTGTCGGCGAGGTTACCTGGCAGTATGGCCGGGTGACCGGCAAGATCCCACGACCGGGCGTCGTCGAGCGCCCACGAGGTGACGACATGGCGGATGGTTCCGGCGACGAGAGCACCCCGCGCCGGCGCCGTGCCGGCCCGCCACCGGCCAAGACACCGCCCCGCGTACGCATGTCCGCGACGCAGCGCCGCGAGCAGTTGATCTCGATCGCCCGGCAGATCTTCGCCGAACGCGGCTTCGACGCCACGTCGATCGAGGAGGTGGCGGCACGCGCGAAGGTGTCCAAGCCGGTGGTGTACGAGCACTTCGGCGGCAAGGAGGGCCTGTACGCGGTGGTGGTGGACCGGGAGGTGCGCAGCCTGCTGGACCGGATCAGCACCGCGCTGACCGCCGGGCATCCCCGTGAGCTGCTGGAGCAGGCCGCGCTGACCCTCCTGACGTACATTGAGGAGGAGACCAGCGGTTTCCGGGTGCTGGTGCGGGAGTCGCCGCTGCTGTCGGCGACGGGCAACTTCAGCAGTGTGATGAACGACGTGGCGCACCAGGTCGAGCACATCCTGGGTGCCGAGTTCTCCAGCCGGGGGTACGACCCGAAGCTGGCGGAGTTGTACTCGCAGGCGCTGGTGGGGATGGTGGCGTTGACCGGCCGGTGGTGGCTGGAGGTCCGCAAGCCGCGCAAGGAGACCGTCGCCGCGCACCTGGTCAACCTGGCGTGGAACGGGCTGTCGCACCTGGAGGCGAAGCCGGGCCTGATCACGGTGCGGGGGCGCTGACGCGCCGGGCGGTGCCCCTCAGCGGGCCTGGGCCTCCCTGACCGGGTGGTTGCGGTTGCGCCGTTCGGCCTCGGCGTGTTCCTCGGGCCCGACCTTGTCGTACAGGCCGGTGCCGAGCAGGACCAGCCCGAAGATCATCGACACGATGACGGTCGACATCGAGAAGTTGAGGAAGTTGGCCGACGTCTGGAGCACGGACATCATCAGGATGCTGGTGGCCAGGAAGACGATGCCGGCGGTCAGGTTCATGTAGTGGCCGAGGTTGCCCCGGCGGGACGCCCCGATCATGAGGACGATCCCGAAGGCCACGGAGGCCAGCGAGAACGCGAGGTTGGTGCGGAGTCCGAGCGCCCAGTTGTCGCCCCGGTCGAAGAGCGGGTCGCCGACCGTCAGAGCGACGCCCCACACGCCGAAGACCAGGATGTAGAGGCCGATGAGTCCGGCGAGGACCCGGTAGATCGGCCGCGCCGGGTGGTTGACCGGAAAGTGCGCCATGACGCCTCCGCCCCAGTGATGACAATTGAGAGGATTGTCCCTCGGAAGCGGTGCCGGTGTCGGCCGAATCGCCGGAGCCCGACCCGCGCGGTGGTCAGCGGACCACCCGGCGCGCGGGTCGGGCTCGGCGAAGGAACGGGGACCGGGAAGGCTCAGAGCACGAGGCGGGCCTTCTGCCAGGCCTCCTTCTCGTCCTCCGTGCCGACCTTGCCGTACATGCCGACCATCAGCAGGACCAGGCCGATCACCATCAGCACGATCACGGTGACGACGCTGAAGTTGAAGATGTTCGCCTCGGTGCGGATGAAGGCCAGGCCGGCCAGGCTGACCGCCATGATGGCGTACGCCAGCCACTGGTTGATCAGCACGTCGAGGTTGCGACCGATCGCGGTGCCGGCGAGGACCACGCCGCCGAGCAGGATGCTGAGCAGCGAGAAGCCGAGGTTCGTCCCCTGACCGAGGACCTGGGTGTCGTCCTGGGCGAGGAGGTCGTTCCCGGCGCTCGCGATGACGCCGAGCCCGCCGAAGGCCACCAGGTACAGACCGGTCAGCCCGCCGATCGCCCGGTAGATCGGCCGCGCGGGGTGGTTCACGGGGGTGTGGGCCATGTCTGAGTCTCCAACGCCGTTCGGTTGAGGGGTCGGGCACGATTGTCCCGCATGTCGAGGTGTGACGCCGCACACGGGCCCCCGGCCCGGCGCCACCGCCGGATCAGACCGGCGGAATCTCGTCGGCGAGCGCCAGCCAGGTCTCCTCGGTGCGTTCCCGCTCGGCGCGTACCTCCTTGAGCTGCGCGTCGAGGTCGGCCACCTTCGCGTAGTCGGTGGCGTTCGCGGCCAGCTGGTCCAGCAGCGCGGTCTCCTTCTGCTCCAGCTTTCCGATCTGCCGTTCCAGCCTGGTCAGCTCCTTGCGGGCCTGGCGGGCCTCGGCGGCGGACATGCCGGTGGCGGCCGGCGCGTCCGCCGTCCCGGCCGGAGCCACCGTGGTGGCTGCCGGGCCGGGCCGGCCGGCGGCGCGGGCCAGGTACTCGTCGACGCCGCCGGGCAGGTGCACCAGCCGGCCGTCGCCGAACATCCCGAACACCGACTCGGTGACCCGCTCGATCAGGTAGCGGTCGTGGCTGGCCACGATGATCGTGCCGGGCCACGAGTCGAGCAGGTCCTCCAGCGAGGCGAGGGTGTCGGTGTCCAGGTCGTTGGTCGGCTCGTCGAAGAGGAGCACGTTCGGCTCGGTGGCGAGCAGCCGGAGCATCTGGAGCCGTCGCCGCTCACCGCCGGACAGGTCGCTGACCGGGGTCCAGAGCCGCCGGTCGTCGAAGCCGAAGACCTCGGCGAGCTGGGCGGCCGAGATCTCCCGGTCGCCGAGCTGCACCCGCCGGGCGACCTCCTCGACGGCTTCGAGGACCCGCAGGTGGCCGGGAAGTTCGCCCAGCTCCTGGGAGAGGAACGCGGGACGGACCGTGGAGCCGACGGCGAACCGGCCGCCGTCCGGGCGGGTGACACCCGCGAGCATCCGCAGCAGGGTGGTCTTGCCGGCCCCGTTGGCGCCGAGGATGGCGATCCGGTCGCCCGGCCCGACCTGCCAGGTGGTGTCGTCGAGGATGGTCTTCGGGCCGGCGTGCAGGCGGACGTGCTCCAGGTCGTACACCTGCTTGCCGAGCCGGGCGGTGGCGAGCCGTTGCAGCGACATGGTGTCGCGCGGCGGCGGCACGTCGGCGATGAGGGCGTTGGCGGCGTCGATGCGGAAGCGCGGCTTGGAGGTCCGGGCCGGCGGGCCGCGCCGCAGCCAGGCGATCTCCTTGCGGAGCAGGTTCTGACGGCGGGCCTCGGTGGCCGCGGCGACGCGTTCCCGCTCGACACGCGCCAGGGTCCACGCCGCGAAGCCGCCCTCGTACGCCCGGACGGCCTGGTCGCCAACCTCCCAGGTGGTGGTGCAGACCGCGTCGAGGAACCACCGGTCGTGGGTGACCACGACAAGGGCGCCCTTGCGTGACAGGAGGTGCTTCGCGAGCCAGTCCACACCGCCGACGTCGAGGTGGTTGGTGGGCTCGTCGAGGATCAGCAGGTCGGACTCGCGGACGAGCAGCGCGGCGAGGGCGACCCGGCGGCGCTCGCCGCCGGACATCGGGCCGATCGGCTGGTCGAGGCCGAGGTGGGGCATACCGAGGCCGTCGAGGATCGCGCGGACCCCCGCGTCGCCGGCCCACTCGTGCTCGGCGCCCATGCTCTCGGCGAGCCACTCGGTGCCGAGGACCACGTCCCGGACGGTGGCGTCCGGGGACAGGTGCAGGGTCTGCGGCAACCAGGCGACGCGCAGGTCACGGCGGTGGGTGACCCGACCGTCGTCCGGCTCCTCGCTGCGGGTCAGCAACCGCAGCAGGGTGGACTTCCCGGCGCCGTTGAGGCCGACCACGCCGATGCGGTCGGCGTCGTCGAGCCCGAGCGAGACGTCGGTGAGCAGCGGCCCGGCGGCGCCGTAGCCCTTGGACACCCGGTCCAGGTTGACGATGTTGGCCACTGCACCCCTCCCATGATCAAGGCGTCCCGGTGCCGGCGGGCACCTGGGGACGCCTGGCCTTCCAGCGTACGCGCGCCGCGCGGACGCCGACCGACGACCTCGGTGATCATGAAGTTGCTGCGGCGACACGCCGACGGGCCAGGCAACAACGTCATGATCGACGGCCCGGGGCGGGTGGAGGGGGTCAGACGATGCGGGCGCCGGCTACCGGGCCGTGGGCGACGCGGGCCTCCCGGCACACCCCGGCCGCGTCCAGTTCCGCGGCGACCCGATCCGCGTCGGCCTCGTTCGCGACGAGGAAGACGCAGGTGGGCCCCGAGCCGGAGACGAGGCCGGCCAGGGCACCGGCCGACTCCCCCGCCTTGAGGGTCGCCGCCAGGGACGGGCGCATGGCGAGCGCCGCGTCCTGGAGGTCGTTGCCGAGGGTGGCGGCGAGCACCCGGGGGTCCCGCTGGCGCAACGCGGCGAAGAGCGCGTCGGTGCTGCCCAGCGGCTCACCGGCGGCGCCGGTCTCGCGGAGCCGGTCGAGTTCCGCGTACGCCGCCGGGGTGGAGAGCCCGCCGTCGGCGATGGCGACCACCCAGTGCCAGGAGGTGGGCCGGGCCAGGACCGGACTGACCGCCTCCCCCCGGCCGGTGCCCAGGGCGGTGCCGCCGTGGATGAGGAACGGCACGTCCGAGCCGAGGTCGGCAGCGATGCCCGCCAGCTCGTCCCGGGACAGGCCGGTGCCCCACAGCGCGTCGCAGGCGACCAGAGCGGCGGCGGCGTCGGCGCTGCCCCCGGCCAGCCCGCCGGCGAGCGGGATCTGCTTGCGCAGGTGCAGGCGGGCGTGCGGGAGGACACCCGCGTACCCGGCGAGGGCGTGGGCGGCCCGGATCACCAGATTGGACTCGTCCAGGGCCAGCTCGCCGGTGCCCTCGCCCTCCATCGTCAGGGTGAGGGTGTCGCCGCGCCGCGCGGTCAGCTCGTCGTGGATCGAGATCGCGTGGTAGACGGTGTTCAGCTCGTGATACCCGTCGCGGCGCAGCGGACCCACCCCGAGGTGCAGGTTGACCTTGGCGGGCACCCGGACCTTCACCGGCCCGCTGGCCCCACGCGGCCGCTGGTCGTCCTCGTCGTCCGGTCGCCAGGCCTCGGTCACGGAGTGATGTCCCGGACCGGCAGCCGGATGTCGAACGGCTTCTCCACGATCAGCTCCTCGGAGGAGTCGGCGACGAGCTCGTAGCGGCCGTCGACCAGGTCGTACGCGTACACGTGCAGGGGGTTCTGCTCGATCCGCCAGTAGTGCGGGATCCCAGCGTCGGCGTAGTCGGCGGGCTTCTCCAGCCGGTCCCGGCGCCGGGTGCCGGGTGAGACGACCTCGACGGCGAGCACCACCTGCTCCGCGTCGACGTAGTGGTTCTCGGCGACGACCGGCCGCTTGAGCAGCAGCACGTCGGGCTCGAGGGTGTTGCGATGGCTGAGCGACACACCGACCGCGGTGACCGGCTCGTAGTCGAAGGGCGCGTTCCGGAACAGCCACATCCACAGCCGGTTGCCGATGTTCTGATGACCGATGGTGTGGGAAGGGACCACGACCAGGACTCCGTCACGCAGTTCGACGCGGGGGGCGTCGTCGGGTAGGGCCAACACGTCCTCGATGGTGTAGTTGGCCAGCCGCTGACGAATCGGGTCCGGCCCCCACGGACGGTCGGCGGGTTCGATCGGCTGCGCGGTCACTCGTACACCTCCTCGGCGGGCACGGCGCCAGCCTAACCGGCGGTGGGTGCGGGGGCCGGAGCCGACGCGGCGATGGCGGCGAACTGCTCGACGGTGAGGGACTCGCCGCGGGCGCCGGGGTCGACACCGGCGGCGGTGAGGGCGGCGGCGG
>NZ_JBFAMU010000073.1:0-16189 GCF_040656655.1 Micromonospora sp. NPDC049799 | reverse complement strand
ACCTCACCGTGGAGGTGAACGACAAGGCATTACGGCTGGTCGCGCCGAGTGCGGTCCACCGGGGCCGTGCGGTCCGCGGGCATCGGCCGGGTCGCGTCCTCCGGCGCCGGTGGTCCCGCGGCGGTCCGCTCGGCCGGTCCGGGCAGCCGTTGCGTACGGTCGGCGGGCTCCGCCCCGCTCGGGCCGGTGGGCGGGAGCGGTCGGGTGCTGTCGTCGTACTCCCCGGGTTTCGGCTCGCTCATCGCACGTCCCCTCCCGGCCCGGCCCGGCGCGCGCCTCGCGGCCCCTGCCCGTCAACCTAGCGGTCCGGGGACAGAACGGCCGGGAGCGGCGTGCCGCACCGCCTCAGGGGGTCGGTACGGCTGTCGGCGTCCCGGAGGCCGCGACCTCGCACCAGATCGACACGCGGTCGTTCCAGCGCGCCGTGCTGTCGGCGGCCGGCTCCTGGCGGTTGACCACGCCGGTCCTGCGCAGGCGGTAGGAGGGATAGAAGCCGTCCTCGACGAGTTCGTCCGCCGCCTCCGAACAGCTCTCGCCGATCAGGTCGGGCACCGTGGCGGCGGGGGCCGGGCCACTGACGTAGAGGGTGACCGTCCGGCCCGGCGACACCTCCTGGCCGACCTCGGGGTAGGCGCGCTCCACCGCGCGCCCGGTGCCCGAGCCGAAGATCAGCCGCCAGCCGAGCCGCCGGTCACGAAGCTCCTCGCGGGCCTTCTCGAAGTCCATGCCCACCACCGGTGGGACGGTCGGCCCGTCGGTGCGGGCCGGCGCGGTGGTGCGCGGTGGCGTCGACCGGGGCCGCTCCGAGGAGGGGGCGGCGCTCGACCGGGCGGCGCTCGGGGAACTGCTCGCCAGGGCCGACGCCCGCCCGGTCGCCTCGTCGTCCGCGCCGGCCAGCAACCAGCCCCCGGTCGCGCCGATCGCCGCGAGCAGCGCGACGGCCAACCCGCCACCCAGCATCAGGGTCAGCCGGTCCGGCCCGGCGTCGCCACCCGCACCGTGCTCCGTGTTTCCATCCGTCATACCGCCACCGCCTCGCTCACCGGCGACCGTACCGGGCACGACCAACCGCGCTGCGTCACGGGGCACCCGCACGACTCGCCGCGCCGACCCCGGGGCGCTACGCTCCCCGGCATGGCCAGACGGGGCTGGGGAGGATCGATCGCGACCGCGGTCGGTGTCGCTGCGGGCGCCGGTGCCGCCCAACTGGGCTTCGGCTACGGCCTGGGCATCATCGACTGGGCCCCGCCCGAGGGCACCGCCGACGTGGCGAGCTGGGTGGCCGGTCTGATCTGGGCGACCTGGATCGCCGCCACCTCCACCGTCGCCGGTGCCGTCTGTGCCCGCTGGCTGCGGGACCGTGCCACCGATCCCGACGCTTCCGACACGCCCTCCGACACGCTCGGGTCGGTGGCACTGGCGGTGGCCGCCGTGCTCGGCGCGTCGATCACCGTCCTGCTGGTGGCCGTACCCGCGCGGGTGGCGGTGGTGCCGGAGACCTCGTCGCCCCGGACCGTCGCCGCGACGTACGCGACCGTCGGGCTGCTGCTCGGCGTGCTGACGGCCGTCTGGGCGCTGCGCTCCCGGGCCGCCGCCACCAACGTGCTCGCCACGGTCGGCTGGCTCTGGGCGCTCGCGGTGGTCGCGGTACTGGACGGCGTCCTCGCCGGGCGTGGCCTGACCACCGCGCAGCTCGGTATCTGGCAGCTCAGTGCGAACGACCCGGCCTACTGGATCCGGGACTGGTTCTACTGGCCGGGCGCGGTGTTGTCGCTCGGGTCCGCCCTGCTGATCGGCGCACTGGCGGCCCGGAGGGCCGCGCGCCACGCCGACCGCCGGATCGGTGCCGCCGCCTCCGGGGCGGCCGGGCCGCTGCTCGTGGCGACCGCGTACCTCGTGGCCGTGCCGGGGCTCACCACGATCGACCCGCAGCAGTTGTCGGCGCACCTGATCGCGCCGTACGCCGTGATCGTCGGCATCGGCGGCTCGGTCCTGGTGGCGGCGCTCGCCCAGCGGGCGTCCCGTCGGGCCGCCGCCCGTGCCGCGGTCCCGACGCAGCGCACCGGCGAGCCGTCGACCGCCGGTGAGACGCCCGGCGACGACGCCCGCACGCCGGACGACGGACGGACGGACCCGACCGGCGCGGAAACCGGCCCCGACGGTTCCACTCCGGTCACCGACACCCGGCCCGGCACCGCGACCCCCGCCAGCGGGACGGCCACGGTCGAGGTCACCCCGATCGTCATGGAGCCCCCGGCGAGCCCGGCCGGGCGGACACGGACCGAGCCGACACCGACCGGACCGGCACCCACCGAGCCGGCACCGACCGCGACGATCCCCGCGCAGCGGACCGGCGCGGAGCCGGTCACCGGGGACGGATCGGACACCACGCCCGAGACCGCGCCGCCGACGCGGCGTCCCCGCGCCCCGCGCCGCCCCCGCTGACCCGCCGGCCGGGAAGACCGCCGTGGCCGGCGGTCAGTCGACCGGCCAGGTGTGCACCGGCTCGTTGCCGCGTTGCAGTTCGGCGTAGCGCTGCACCATGTGGTGCAGGGCGGCGTCACGGTCCATGCCGCGGTGCCGCTCGGCCGCCCAGACCGTCTCGGTCTGCCACACCGCCCCGTTGCGGCCGGTACGGCAGCGCTGCTCGATGATGCCCAGGAGCCGGTCCCGCTCGACCGGCGACACCCCGAACCGGTCCAGGCCGGTCGCGGCCGTGGGCAGCAGGACGTCGAGGACCAGCTTGGTCACCGGCACCTCGCCGAGGCGGGGCCAGTGCAGGACGGCGTCCATCCCGCGCCGGGCGGCGGCGTGGAAGTTCTCCTCGGCGGAGCTGAAGGTGAGCTGGCTCCAGATCGGCCGGTCCGCCTCGGCCAGTCCCCGGGCCAGCCCGAAGTAGAAGGCGGCATTGGCCAGCATGTCGACCACGGTCGGGCCGGCGGGGAGCACCCGGTTCTCCACCCGCAGGTGCGGGCGGCCGTTCATGATGTCGTACACCGGGCGGTTCCAGCGGTAGACGGTGCCGTTGTGCAGGCGCAGCTCGCCCAGCTCCGGTACGCCGCCGGCGTGCAGCACCTCGACCGGGTCCTCCTCCTCGCAGATGGGCAGCAGTGGGGGGAAGTAGCGGACGTTCTCCTCGAACAGGTCGAAGATCGAGGTGATCCAGCGCTCCCCGAACCACACCCGGGGGCGTACGCCCTGCGCCTTGAGCTCGTCCGGGCGCGTGTCGGTGGCCTGCTGGAACAGCCCGATCCGGGTCTCCGCCCAGAGCTGCCGGCCGTAGAGGAACGGGGAGTTGGCCCCGACGGCCACCTGGACGCCGGCGATGGCCTGGGAGGCGTTCCAGTAGTCGGCGAAGCTGTCCGGTGCGACCTGGAGGTGGAACTGGAGACTCGTGCAGGCGGCCTCGGGGGCGATCGAGTCGGTGTGGGTCCGGAGCCGCTCGACGCCCCGGATGTCCAGCTCGATGTCCTCGCCCCGGGCACCGACGATCTGGTCGTTGAGCACCCGGTAGCGCTCGTTGGTGGACAGGTTGTCGGCGACCAGGTGGCGCTCGGTGAGGGTGGGCAGGATGCCGACCAGCACGATCTTGACGTCCGACTTGGCCGCCCGCTCGTCGGCTCGGGAGAGGCTGCTGCGCAGGTCCTGCTCGTAGTCGGCGAAACCGGCGCCCTCGATCAGCCGGGGCAGCGCGTTCAGCTCCAGGTTGAACTGCCCAAGTTCGGTCTGGAAGAGCGGGTCGGCGATGTCGGCGAGGATCTGTTCGTTGCGCATGGCCGGCTCGGCGGCGGAGTCGACCAGGTTCAGTTCGATCTCCAGCCCGGTCATCGGCCGGTCCGCGTCGAACCCGAAGTCGTCCAGCATCAGAGCGAAGACATCCAGACAACGCCGGACCTTCTGCCGGTAGCGGACCCGGTCCTCGCGGGAGAAGGCGCCCTGCTCGACGTCCCTGCCCATGTAGTCCTCCCGGCGCGTGGCGCGTCGAAACGGTGCCGTTCCGCAGCGCGTTGTGAACTATCCACGGTAAGAGCGCGCCCCTCGCCGGGACCAGAGGCCGCAGTCGGTGATCGTACGGATCGATCCGGTGACCGGCGAGGGGCGCGTGTGCGCTGGGATCACTACCCAGGTCGGAGCCCTTCCACCGGCCGGGGAGGCGAACAGGTCGTGACAATTCGCACCCTGGGACGACGCGGCCCGGGTCCGCGTACGGGACCGGGCCCGCGCCTGGTGCGGCGCGGGCCCGGTTTCCGGTGCGAGGGATCAGGCCTGACGAACGGCCTCGCCCTCGATCTCGATCTTGATCTTCTTGCCGACCAGCACGCCGCCGGTCTCCAGAGCGACGTTCCAGGTCAGGCCGAAGTCCTCCCGGTCGATCTCGGTGGTGGCGGAGAAGCCGAAGATGTCCTGGCCGAAGGGGCTGCGGCCGACGCCCTCGAACACGACCTCCAGGTCGACCGTGCGGGTGACGCCCTTCACGGTCAGCTCACCGGAGAGGACGAACTCGTTGCCGTCCTGGGACTTCACGCCGGTGCTGCGGAACTCCAGCGTCGGGAACTGCTCGGCGTCCAGGAACTCGGCGCTGCGCAGGTGCGCGTCCCGGTCGGCCTGCTTGGTGTCGATGCTCGCGGCCTGGATCGTGGCGGTGACCGAGGACTGCAGCGGGTCCTCGGCGACGGTGATCGTCGCGGAGGCGTCGGCGAACTCGCCGCGTACCTTGCTGACCATCATGTGCCGGGCGACGAAGCCCACGCGCTTGTGCGCCGCGTCCAGCAGGTAGGTGCCGGCGGTGGGGATGGTGAGGCCGTCCCAGTCGCGGGTAACCGGTGCGGTGCTGGTCATGTGAACTGCCCTCCGAGAAGATTTTGTTTAGTAGCCCAACGACTGCCTCAGCAACTATAGCGGGCGAAACATTCCCCGTGTCAAGGACTGTTAGGATGAGCGGGTGAACGAGAACGTGTTCGACGACCCCCGGATCACCGCTGTCGGCCTGCTCGTCGAGGCGCACGCCGGGCTGTCGGCCCGGTTCGCCGCCCAGTTCGAGGAACACGGCCTCTCACCCGTCGAGTTCGAGGTGCTCACCCGGCTCGCCCGTTCCCCGGGCAACCAACTCCGGATGACCGACCTGGCGGCCCAGACCTCCCTGTCGACCAGTGGCGTCACCCGGGTTGTCGACCGGATGGAGCGGGACGGGCTGCTCACCCGCCGCGCCTGCCCCTCCGACCGGCGCAGTTCGTACGCGGTGGTCACCGCCGCCGGCCTGCACCGTCTCGACGAGGTCCTCCCGGGCCACCTGCGGATCATCGAGCAGTGGTTCACCGGTCAGCTCGACCCCGAGTCGCTGCGCGCCCTGCTCGACGGGCTGCGCCGGGTGCGAGACGCCGTCCACCCCGGTGCCACCGCCGGCAGCACCGACCCCGCCCACACCGAGGGTGCGGCCGCCTCCGGACGGTGAGCGACGCTGCCGCGGCCACCGGCAGAAAGACCGGCAGAACCACCGCCCGCGTGGGAGGTACCTCTCAAACCGGACGGACGCGCCGGATCATGCTGGCTAGTCTTCGTGCAGCGGGGGACGCACCCGGGGGGACACGGCGCGAGCGATGAGCAAGGGGTAGCAAGAGGGGGCTTCTTCGCTCGCGCCACCTCCCGGCCCGCCCTACGGGGCAGCCCGCCGGGCCGCGACCAGCGCGTAGAGCAGCCCGTCCTCCTGCGGCAGCAACCGCACACCACTTCCCCGGCACGCCTCGTCCAGGCGTTCCAGCACCGCCGGGTCACCCGTGCTGGCGGCCAGCCCCACCAACGCCTCGACCACGTCCCGCCGGTCCTGCCCGTCCACGCTGACGTCCGCCGCCACCGCGAACCACTCCGCCGCCAGGTGCCGGTCGCCCCCGTGCAGGGCCAGGTTCCCCTGGATCAGCGCGTACACGCCGTCTGCCGGATCGCCACCGCGTGCCTTGGAGACCGGGTCGCGACCGTGGAGTCCGTCGGTCCGGTGGACCGGCGAGCCGGGCGGCCGCAGTTGGGTCAGCACCTCGGCCGCCTCCGCCGCCCGCCCGTCCTGGGCCAGCGCCAGCCCCACCGTGCCGAGCACCCGGCGGCGGTGTCCCGGATCACCCAGCCCGTCCAGCGCGCGCAGCACCCGGCGGCCCTGCTCGACCGCGTCGGCGTACCGGCCCTCCAGGCGGGACACCTCGGCAAGGTTGGCCTGGGCCAACGCCCGCAGCCGCCGGTCCGCGCACTGCGTGGCGAGCCGGTCCACCGCGGCCAGGCGCCGCCGCGCCGCGGCCAGGTCACCCACCCGGATCTCGTGCCAGGACAGGTTGTTCTGCGCCACCGCCATGTCCCGCGTACGCCCGGTGCGGGCGGCCAGCGTCAGCACCGTCTCGGCCTGGCCCCGGGCCTCGTCGTGGGCGCCGATGCCGATGAGCAGCGCGCACAGCACCGTCCGCGCCTCCACCTCGCCGACCACGTCACCCGCCTCCCGGAACGCGGCGAGCGCCGTCCGCGCCGTCGAGATCTCCTCGGCGCCAGCGCCGTGCTCGGCGGCCAGCCGGGCCACCCCGACCGACGCCCAGGCCCGCAGCACCGGGTCGGCACCAGCCGTACGCGGATCGGCCAGCAACCGGCGTAGACACTGCCGGCCCGCGACGTCGCGCCCCCGGAACCGCCACCAACGGGCCAGTCCCGCCGCCAGGCGCAGCGCGGTGTGCGGGTCGTCCACGGCGGCATGGGCGAGCGCCGAGCTGATGTCGCCACTCACCTCGTCCAGCCGGTGTGCCGCGGCGGTCAGGCGCACACCGACCAGGTCCGGCGCGGTCCGGGTCACCAGCCGGGTCAGCACCTCGGCGTGCCGGCGACGGATCACCGTCCACTCCCCGGCTCCGGCGGCCTGCTCGGCGGCGAAGTCCCGGACGGCGTCCAGCAGCCGGAACCGGAACGGCCCCGTCCCCCGGACACTCAGCAGGCCCAGTTCCAGGAGCCGGTCCAGCAGCGGTACCGGGTCGACCACCACCGTGCCGTCGGTGTCGCCGTCGTCGGCGAGCATCTCCTCGGCCATCTCGACCGACCAGCGGTTGCCGTACGCCGCGAGCCGGCGCAGCGCCGTCCGCTCGTGCGGGGCCAGAAGCCGGTAGCTGGTCGCGACCGCGTCCCGCAGCGTCTCGGCCACCGCCGCACGTCCGCCGTCCGGTCCCACCGGCTCCGCCGGGTCCCAACCCGGCCGTTCCGCCGCACCCGACGACGTGGCCAGATCGAGGACCCGGTCGCCGTACCGGTCGAGCAGTTCGTTGAGGTCGAGGATCCGGGCTCGCGCCGCCATCAGCTCGATGGCCAGCGGCAGTCCGCCGACACGCCGGACCAGCGCGGCCAACGCCGGCAACTCGGCCGGGGTGGGCGGCTCCCGGCGGACCTGGGCCAGCCGGGCGGTGAAGAGCGCCACCGCCGGGTAGTCGGCCAGGCCCGCACCGTCCGTCGGCGGTACGTCGAGCGGCGCGACCGGGCGGACCCGCTCCCCCGGCAGGCCGACCGGATGGCGTCCGGTGACCAGCACCCGCAGCGACGGCGCCGCGCCGGTGAGCCGGCGTACGGTCTCGGCGACCGGGTCCGGCGCCCGCTCCACCGCATCCATGATCAGCAGTGCGGGTCGGCCGTCGAGGTGGGCCGCCAACTCCGGCAGGCGGGCCACGCCGAAGACCGCCAGCGAGGCGGCGAGGACGTCGGCGCTGTCCGACCCCGTACCGATCAGGACGCCGGCCACGCCCCCGGGATGCCGGTCGGCGACGGCGTGCGCCACCGCGAGGGCCAGTGCCGTCTTGCCGACCCCGGTCAGCCCGACCAGGCTCACCAGTCGGAGCGCGGGATCGGCGGTCAACGTCCCGACCAGCTCCGCCACGTCCCGTTCCCGACCGACCAGGGTCACCGGGGGCGGGAGCGCCACCGTCGTACCGGCGGGCGGCTCCGGGCCCACTGCCGGCTGGGCGGGTGGGGCCGTCCGGGGTGCCGGTACCGGGCCGCGCGCCGCGGCCAGGAAGGCCGACCGGGCCGGGTCGACCAGGCCGAGCGCACCGGCGAGCAGTTCGACGGTGGTGCGCTGTGGGCGCGATGCGCGACCCCGCTCCAGGTCTCGGACCGTCCGTACGCCCACGCCGGCCCGGGACGCCAGCTCGGCCTGCGTCAGGCCGGCAGCGAGCCGGTGCCCGCGGAGCAGATCGGCCAGTGCGGTGGGCAGGCGCGGGCTCCGCGAACTCTCAAGATCGGGAGTCATGGGCACGAAGAGTACGGAGCACCTCCGACCGACGGCAGCCGATCGTCGTCCTACCGACGACCCGCTGCGGATATCCGACACCGCCGGAGGGATGAGGGGGCCCGGGCACCGCGTGGCACGGGCCCCACCGGTACGTCACATACCGAGATCGCGCGCGATGATCATGCGCTGGACCTCGCTGGTGCCCTCGCCGATCTCCAGGATCTTCGAGTCCCGCCAGAAGCGGGCGACCGGGTACTCGTTCATGAAGCCGTAGCCGCCGTGGATCTGGGTGGCCTCGCGGGCGTTGTCCACCGCGACGGTGCTCGCGTGCAGCTTGGCGATCGCGGCCTGCCGCTTGAACGGCTCCCCGTCGAGCATCCGCGCGGCGGCGTCGTAGTAGGCCAGCCGGGCGGTGTGCGCCTTCATCTCCATGTCGGCGATCTTGAACTGGATCGCCTGGTAGTTGCCGATCGGCTGACCGAAGGCCTGACGCTCCTTCGCATACTTGATCGACTCGTCGACGCAGCCCTGCGCCAGACCCACGGCCAGCGCGGCGATGGCGATCCGGCCCTCGTCGAGGATCCGCAGGAACTGGGCGAAGCCCCGGCCCCGCTCGCCGAGCAGGTTCGCCGCCGGCACCCGGCAGTCGTCGAAGGTCAGCTCGTGGGTGTCCGAGGCGTTCCAACCGACCTTGGAGTAGGCCGGCGCGACCGTGAAGCCCGGCGTACCGGACGGCACGATGATGGTGGACAGCTCCTTGGAGCCGTCCGGGCGGGTGCCGGTGACGGCGGTGACCGTGACCAGCGCCGTGATGTCGGTGCCCGAGTTGGTGATGAACGCCTTCGAGCCGTTGATCACCCACTCGTCGCCGTCCAGCACCGCCCTCGTCTGGGTGCCACCGGCGTCCGAGCCGGTGCCCGGCTCGGTCAGCCCGAAGGCGGCGAGCGCCTCACCGCTGAGCAGCCTCGGCAGCCACTGCGCCTTCTGCTCGTCCGTACCGAACCGGTAGATCGGCATGGCGCCCAGGGAGACCGCCGCCTCCAGGGTGATCGCCACGCTGGAGTCGACCCGGGCCAACTCCTCCAGGGCCAGGCAGAGCGCGAAGTAGTCGCCGCCCATGCCGCCGTGCTCCTCGGCGAACGGCAGGCCGAACAGGCCCATCTTGCCCATCTGCCGGACGACCTCGTACGGGAAGGTGTGCTTCTCGTAGTGCTCGCCGATGACCGGGGCGACCACCTCCCGGGCGAACTCCCGCACGCTGGACCGCAGCGCCTCTTGTTCCTCGCTGAGCCGGAAGTCCATCTGATCCTCCTGTCGTGGATGGGCCGCCGGGCGCTCGTGACGCCGGGACGGGTGATGCGAGATCCGGCTCAGACGGGGGTGACGCCGTGCCGGCGCTTCGAGAAGTGCCGTTCCTTGCCCCGGGCGGCGGCGAACCGGCGGACCAGCTCGGTACGCAGCTCGTGCGGCTCGACGATCGCGTCGACCACCAGCTCGCTGGCCAGGCGCACGATGTCGATGTCCCGCTCGTACTCCTCGCGCTTCGCCGCGACGAACGCGGACCGCTCGGTCTCGTCGGCGATGGCCGCGATCTTGTTGGCGTAGACGGCGTTGACCGCCGCTTCGGCGCCCATCACGGCGATCTTCGCGGTGGGCAGGGCGATCGTCGCGTCCGGCTCGAACCCGGGGCCGGCCATCGCGTAGAGACCCGCGCCGTACGCCTTGCGGACGACGACGCAGATCTTCGGTACGGTCGCCTCCGAGATCGCGGTGATCATCTTGGCGCCGTGGCGGATGATGCCCTGCTTCTCCACCGCGCTGCCGACCATGAACCCCGGCACGTCACTGAGGAACAGCAGCGGCACGTTGAACGCGTCGCAGAGCTGCACGAAGCGGGTCGCCTTGTCGGCCGAGTCGACGAAGAGCACACCGCCCTTGAACATCGAGTTGTTGCCGACCACGCCGACGACCTCGCCGTTGAGCCGGCCGAAACCGATGGTCAGCTCCTTGGCCCACAGCGCCTGGATCTCGAAGAAGCTGCCGTCGTCGAGCAGGCCCTTGACGTACCGGCGCATGTCGAACGCCTGCCGCTCGCTCGCCGGCACCAGCGCCGCGAGGTCGACCTTCGCGGACGCCTCGGCGGCCGGCGCCGCCGGCGGCGCCTGCTGCCAGTTCGCCGGCAGGTACGACAGGTAGCGCTTCACCACGTCGAGCGCCTCGGCCTCGGTCTTGCAGAGGAAGTGCCCGACGCCGGACTCGGCGCAGTGCACCTTGGCGCCGCCCATCGCCTCCAGGGTGGTCTTCTCGCCGGTGACCATCTCGACCATCCGGTCCGACCCGAGGTACATGCTGGCGTTGCCGTCCACCATGGCCACCACGTCGCAGAACGCCGGAATGTACGCCCCACCGGCCGCGCTCGGCCCGAACAGCGCGCAGACCTGCGGGATCGACCCGGAGGCGCGGACCTGGTTCCAGAAGATCTTCCCCGCACCCCGCCGGCCGGGGAACAGGTCGACCTGGTCGGTGATCCGCGCGCCGGCCGAGTCGACCAGGTAGACCATCGGCACGCCGGTGGAGTACGCCCGCTCGATGATCCGGATGATCTTCTCGACGGTGCGCGCGCCCCAACTGCCGGCCTTGACGGTGGAGTCGTTGGCCATCAGGCAGACCTGCCGGCCGTCGATGGTGGCGGTGCCGGTGACCACGCCGTCGGCCGGCAGGCCCTCGGCCATCGCGTTGGCGTAGAGGCCGTCCTCGACGAAGGAGCCCTCGTCCACCAGGAGCGCGACCCGCTCCCGGGCGAAGAGCTTGCCCTTGGCGGCGTTCGCCGCGTGGTACTTGTCCGCACCGCCGGCCCGGGCGCGCTTGCGCAGCTGCTCCAGTGCCTCACCGTCGAGCGTCACGCCGACTCCCTCAGCCGCCATCGAGCCGGCCCGCCTCGTGGGCGGACCGACTTACCTGAACGATCGTTAGGCTAACGCATCCGTACCCCCTCCGGCGACCCGCCCGGCCGGGGTGGCGGTCAGGCGGGGAGCGGCGTCAGGCGGGTGCGGGGGCCGGCACGGAGGACGCCGGACGGAAGGGTCTTGCCGACCAGCGACTCGGCCAGCTCGGCGACCTCGATCAGGGCGTCCAGGTCGATGCCGGTGTCGATGCCCATGTCGTGAAGCATGTGCACCGCCTCCTCGGTGGCCAGGTTGCCGCTGGCTCCCGGGGCGTACGGGCAGCCGCCGAGGCCGCCGACACTCGCGTCGAACTCCGTCACGCCCAGCTCCAGCGCGGTCAGCATGTTCGCCAGCGCGGTACCCCGGGTGTTGTGGAAGTGCAGCAGCACCGGGACGTGGGCGTTGCGGTCGCGTACGGCGGTCAGCAGCTCGCGGACCCGCCGGGGCGTACCCATGCCCGTGGTGTCGCCGAAGGCCACCCGGTCCGCGCCGTCCCGGACCACCCGGTCCACGATCGCGGCGACCCGCGCCGGGTCGGTGTCCCCCTCGTACGGGCAGCCGAAGCTGGTCGCCACGATCACCTCGGCCTGGGCGCCCGCGCCGTGCAGCAGGTCGATCAGTTCGGCGATGTCGTCCAGCGACTCGTCGGTGGAGCGGTTGACGTTGCGACGGTTGTGCGTGTCGCTGGCCGAGACCACCACCTCGATCTCGGTGAACCCGGCCGCGAGGGCCCGCTGCGCGCCCCGCGTGTTGGGCACCAGCGCGGAGTAGCGCACGCCGTCGGCCTTCTCGGCCCGACGCCACACCTCGTCGGCGTCCGCCATCTGCGGGATCGCCTTCGGGTGCACGAAGGACACCGCCTCGATCCGCCGCACGCCGGTACGCGACAGCGCGTCCAGCAGCCGCACCTTGGCGTCGGTCGGAATCGGCTCCTCGTTCTGCAGCCCGTCCCGAGGCCCAACCTCACGAATCGATACGGCTTCCGGCAGCCCCGCCATAAGCGTTCACCTCACTGATCCAGAGATTCCCCCCAGCATGCCACCCCCTCCACCCCTCCTGTTGATCAAGGGGTTTGCGCCGGCCGGCGGCCCGGATTCTGACGCAAACCCCTTGATCAACGCGGAACAAGGGGTCAGCGCATGCGGGAGACGATGCCGGTGTCGTAGTCGCCGGTCAGGAACTCCTCGTTCTCCAGCAGCTCGGCGAAGAACGGGAGGTTGTTCTTCGGGCCTACCAGCTGGAACTGGGCCACGGCCGTTCTCGCGCGTGCGATCGCCTCGGCCCGGTCGGCGCCGCTGACGATCAGCTTGGCCATCAGGCTGTCGTAGAACGGCGTGACGGTGTTGCCCTCGACGTACCCGGAATCAACCCGGACACCCTCACCCGTGGGCTCGACCCAGGTCTTGATCGCACCCGGGCCGGGCAGGAAGCGCTTCGGGTCCTCGGCGTTGATCCGCAGCTCGATGGCGTGCCCGCGCGGAGCGAGCGCGTCCGGGTCGAAGGTCGGCGCGAGACCGGCCGCCACGCGCAACTGCTCCTCGACGAGGTCGACGCCGTACACCAGCTCGGTCACCGGGTGCTCGACCTGGAGTCGGGTGTTCATCTCCAGGAAGAAGAACTCACCGGTCGTGGGATCCAGGAGGCACTCGACCGTGCCCGCGTTGCGGTAGCCGACCGCCTCGCCGGCCCGTACCGCCGCCGACAGGAACCGCTCCCGCAGCTCCGGCGACACCGCCGGGGACGGGGACTCCTCCACCAGCTTCTGGTTGCGCCGCTGCACCGAGCACTCGCGCTCACCGAGGGCCACCACCCGGCCGTCGGCGAGGCCGAGGATCTGCACCTCGACGTGGCGCACGCGGGGGAAGTACCGCTCGATCAACACCGAGCCGTCGCCGAACATCCGCTCGGCGAACGCGCGCACCTTGTCGTACTCCGTGGCGAGCTGGCCCTCGTCGTTGGCCACGGCCATGCCCATGCCACCGCCACCGGCCGCGGCCTTGACCATCACCGGGTAGCCGATCTCGGTCGCGGCGGCGACCGCCGCCGCGAGGTCGGCGGCCGGGTCGGTGGTGCCGGGCGCGACCGGCACGCCGGCCGCCGCCATCAGGTTCCGGGCGTTGATCTTGTCGCCCATCGCGGTGATCGCGTCCGCGCCGGGTCCGACCCAGATCAGGCCACTGCTCTGCACGGTACGGGCGAAGTCGGCGTTCTCCGACAGGAAGCCGTAGCCCGGGTGGATGGCCTGCGCGCCGGTCGACTTGGCGGCGGCGAGGATCGCCTCGACGTTGCGGTAGCTCTGCGCGGGGTTGGCCGGGCCGACGCAGACCGCCTCGTCGGCCTCGGTCACGAACGGCAGGTCGGCGTCCGCCTCCGAGTGCACCGCGATCGCGCGGATCCCGAGCCGCTTCGCGGTACGGATGATCCGGCGGGCGATCTCGCCCCGGTTGGCGACCAGCAGTGACTCGATCATCTTTCCTCCAGCGTCCGGGGGTCGGGACGGAAGCTAGGGAATCACGACCGGCACGTTACTCACGAGTCGGGCGCAAGGAAGGGCCCCCTCTTAACAGCTCAGGCCCGGGCGGTCGGCGCGAGGAGGGCGGCCAGGGTGGCGCCGCGGAGCAGTTCGGCGCGACGCCGGCGGTCCACCTCGCCGCCGAGGAACGGCGTCGAGTTCATCAGGCCGAACGCGGCGTGGGCCAGCACCCGCGCCTCGCCGGCGGGCAGGCCGGGGTGCAGGGCGGTCAACGTGGTGACCCACTCCTCGACGTAGAGCCGCTGGAGCCGGCGGATCCGGCGGCGCGGCTCCTCCGGCAGCCGGTCCAGCTCGTGCAGGTGCAGCGCGATGACGGCGGGGTTGGCGAGCGCGAACTCGACGTGGAAGTCGATCAACGACTCCAGGGCGGCGCGCGGGTCGTCCGGCTGGCCGGCGGACCGTTCCCGGCCGCCGGCGAGCAGCCCCTCGCTGACCGGGATCAGCGCGGCGACCAGCATCGCCTCCTTGCCCGCGAAGTGGTGGTAGAGCGCCGGGCCGGTGACACCGGCGGCCGCGCCGATGTCGTCCATCGAGACACCGTGGTAGCCCCGCGAGGCGAAGAGACCGACCGCGATCTCCAGGATCTCGTCCTTCCGGGACCGCCGCCGAGCCGGCCCCGTCGCGCCCCGCGCCTGCTGTTCCACCGTCACGGGCCAAGCGTAGACCGCACCACCCGGTGCATGGGTTACCGGTCGGTTGCGGCCGTCCGGGCCGGTGCGGACGTGTCCCGGCCCGGGCGTACGGACTCAGTCGTCCTGGTCGATGCCGTGCTCCTCGCGCAGCGCGGCGGCCTCCGACCCGCGGTCCAGGTCGTCCAGCGCCCGCGCCAGCAGCCAGGCGGTCTGCTGCGCCGGGCGGGTACCGGCGGGCAGTCCGCCGAGCACCTCGCGGAGCAGTCGTTCCGCCTCGGCCGGCCGTTCCAGGCGGAGCAGGACCTCGCCGGCGAAGGCCTCCACCTGCGCGGCCTCACCGAACGCCTCGATCGTCCGCAGCCGCGCGGCCACCCCGTCGAGCCGGTCCAGCGCCTCGATGAGTCGACCGGCACCCGTCAGCACCCGCGCGCCGTGCTCGGCGAGCAGGGCCAGCTCGTACGTCACCACCGGCGCCGGGTCGGGCTGGGCGGCGAGCGTCGCCGCCAGCCGGTCCGCCGCCTCGACGGTGTCGACGGCCGCCTTCACGTCCCCGGCCCAGTGCCGCGCGGACGCCTCCCGGCGCCGGGTGCGCAGCTCGTCGACGGCCATCCCGGCCTGCCCGTACGCCGTCGCCGCCGCCGCGAACCGCTGCGCGGCCACCGCGTCCCGGTCGGCGTCGTACAGGATGCCGCCCGCCTCCTCCAGCACCTGCGCCCGGTGCGGCAGGTTGTCCGGCGAGTCCAGGTTCGTCGCGAGCTGTTCGAGCAGCGCGAGCGCGGGATCGATGTCGCCGAGCCCCTCGTAGATGCCGGCCAGCAGATGCCGGCACCGGTCCGCCTCGGCCTGCGCGCCGAGCCGGTCCAGCCCGATGACCGCCTCCTCGGCCACCTCGGCCGCCTCGCCCAGCCGGCCGACGGTCCGGTACGCGTTCGCCAGCTCCCACCGGAGGAACGCGTCCCCGGGGTTGCCCCGCTCGACGCAGAGCGTCACGGCCTCGACGAAGTCGTCCACCGCCTCCGCGGCGCGGTCGGCGGCCATCAGCGCCCGGGCCCGGGTGAGCCGCACCGACAGCAGCGCGTCGTCCGGCGCGACGGCGAGGGCGTCGTCACAGGCGGCCACCGAGTCGGCCGGATCCTGGGCGCACACCGCGTACGCCAGGCAGGCCGCGGTGGTCAGGTCGTCGGCTCCCAGCTCGCTGCCGAGCCGGCGGGCCCGCCCGGCTTCGGCCAGGGCCTCCTCCGCACGGTCGAGCTCGTCGAGGGCCCGGGCGCGGTGCAGCGCCACCCGGGCGTCGAGATAGGCGTCGTCGCCCGCACCGGCCGGTACCCGGTCGAGCGCGGCCAACGCGTCCGACCAGCGTTGGTGCTCCATGAGGGCCAGCGCCGTCAGGTCGTGGACGAAGGCCCGCTGCCGGGCGTCACCGCGTACGTCGAGGACGTCGGCGGCGGCGCGGAGCAGCTCCAGCCCTTCGTCGGCGGTCTCGTCCGCCGTCGCGAGGTCCACGCCGAGCCGGGCGGCGACGACCTGCGCGCGGACCTCGTCGCCCAGCTCCCGCCAGGCGGCCAGCGCCGCACGGTGCGCGGCGATCGCACCCGGCACGTCCTCGGCGTCGCTCAGCTCGCCGGCCCGCAGCTCCGTGCGGTGCGCCCCGGTCCGCGCCGGCAGGTCGGCGTCGGCGAACCGCTCGTCCCAGGCGGCCAGCGCGGCCCGGAAGCCCGCCAGGTCGTGGGAGCGACACGTCGATCCTGGTGCTGGAGAGGACGTCGGCGTGCCGGTGGGCCTCCACCCGCACGAGTTCCGCTCGGCGCTGTACGGCGACGACGACCTCGCCGTCGGC
>NZ_JBFAMU010000072.1:0-16210 GCF_040656655.1 Micromonospora sp. NPDC049799 | reverse complement strand
CGCGCGACGGGCGGCGGTACGGCGGCAGCCGGCGGTGCGCGCGCCGGCCGGAGCACGTCCCGGTCGGTCCGGTCGTCGCAGGTCATCTCGTCGCCGGAGGATCGTCCGGAGCGGCCGGGCCGGAGCCTGGTCACCACCAACCACGACGTGATCCGGCGCTGGGCGCAGGAGCGTGGCGCCACCCCGGCGACGATCAGCGGCACCGAGCGGGAGGGCCGGGCCGGCGTGCTCACCTTCAACATGCCCGGTTACCGCGAGAGCAGCCGGATCCGGGAGATCCCGTGGGACGAGTGGTTCGGGACCTTCGACCAGCGGAAGCTGAACCTCATCTACCAGGAGCAGCTGCGCAACGGCCGGCAGAGCAACTTCTTCCGCACCGAGTCACCCGACCGGGAGGACGCCTGAGTGTTTGCGGGAATGGTCGACGGGTAAGCGCTGTTGGCCACAGACGAGCCCGACATACGGCGACAGAGGTGCCGGACCACCGGTTGCTGTGACCGGCGAGACACCCGGCCAGGTTGAATCCGTAATCCCGGGCGAACTAACTTTATTGCACCGCGTCACGCTCGGAACCGTTCGGGGGAGCGGGGGATCGATCAGATCCGTGCACGAGCGGGGTGCGGGGGACGGGTGGACCAACACCGTTGGGGGACGGTGGCCCACCTGTTTGGACCGGCGGCGCGAGCGGGCGACGCTTACGGGGGTGAGTGCCGCCCGCCGCCGCCGGTCATACGGTGCGGACGCCCGTCACGACCTGGGTCGTGGCGGGCGTTTCGCATGTCCGGCCGGCGTCAGTTCTCGCCGGCCAGGGCGGGCTCCCGGATGTCCGTCGTGGCTCGGCGCAGCGCGGCCACGCGGCGCTCGCGGGCGGGACCGGTGACCAGGTGGCCGACGGCGGCGAGGAACCCCAGCCCGCCGACGATGAGCCAGTGCCGCTCGCCGAGGTACTGGAGGCTGACGCCGCCCAGGGTGGGCGCCACGAACGACGCCACCGGGAAGGCGAGGTAGAAGACCGACTGGTAGCGGGCACGCAGCTCCGGCGGTGCCAGGTCGGCGTTGATCTGCGCGTTGGGCGGCGCGGCGAGCATCTGACCGACCGTCCAGACCACCGCCGCGGCGAGGTAGACCGCCAGCGCGTCGGCGAACGCCAGGGCGGTGAAGCCGACGCCGAGCAGCGCCGTGGAGACGGCCAGCACCCGGTCCCGGCGGTGCCCGTCGATCAGCCGGGGCACGAAGAGCTGCCCGAGCACGATCAGCACGCCGCCGAGCGCCACCACGGCGCCGTACGCCGACGGACGCAACCCGTCGTCCCGCATCGCCAGCGGCATGATCGTGGACGTCTGGAGGGTCAGGACCGCCAGCACGAGGGTCAGCCCGACGAAGGCCAGGAAGGTGCGGTCGGTCAACGCGGTGCGCAGCCCCGGCGGCCGGACACCGTCCGCCGTCCGGACCCGTACCGTGCGTCGGGCGCTGATCCTCAGGCGGCCACGGCCACCGGACAGCGTCTCCGGCACCTTGAGAGCGATCACCACGGCGGCGGCCAGCGTCGCCGCCGCGTCCACCAGGAACAGGGCCACGAAACTGGCCTCGGCCAACAGGCCGGCCAGCAGGGAGGCGACCGCCATGCCCAGGTTGAACGCCCAGAACTGGAGGTTGAAGGCGCGTGAGCGGCGTCGCTCGGGCACCACGTCGACGATCGCCGCGACGAAGGCGGGGCTCGGCATCGAGTGGGCCACCCCGACCAGGGCGGCGAGGACCGCGATCACCACCAGGTGCCGACTGAACGCGAGCGCGACCATCAACCCCGAGGCGACCAGGTGCGCGGCAAGCAGCGTGGCCCGCCGGCCCCACCGGTCGGCCAGCACGCCCCCGAGCAGCACCCCGGCCGCCCCGCCGATCCCGTACGCCCCGACCACCGTCCCGGCCAGCGACTCGGACGCCCCGCGTGCCTCGGTCAGGTAGAGCGACAGGAAGAGCAGGGCGAACGCGCCGGCCCGGTTGATCAGCAGCCCGGCCCAGAGGTACCAGAAGGTGGCGGGCAACCCGCCGGCGGTGTCGTCCCACCAGTGCCGCAGGCTCCGCACCCGTCCCCCAGACAGTTCAGTTTCCTAACCGATCGATTCCCGACGGTAGGAAGCCCAACCCTCCGAGCGCCAGGGTGTCCCGCGTCACCACACGGGTCCCGGGCTCACTGACCGATCGTGGCGGGGGAGGGGCGGGTGGCCGGCAGGGGCTCGGCCGGTGCGGTGGCCGCCGCCTCGGCGGCCTCCGGTGCCGGCGGGTCGAGGGCGACCGCCGGGACGAGGGGCGTGGTGGCCGTACGCAGGGCGGTGGCCCGTCGTTCGCGGGCCGGCCCGGAGACCAGGTGCGCCACCGCCACCAGGCCGCCGACCGCCGCGCAGCCCAGCCAGAGCGTGGCGTTGCCGCTCTGTTCGCGCACCAGGCCGCCGAGGACCGGCGCCGTGGCGCCGGCGACCTGCCAGGACAGCGAGAAGGTGCCCTGGTAGCGACCGCGCAGCGCGGCGGGGGACAACTCGGCGATGAGGGTCGCGTTGGAGGGCGAGTTGAGCATCTCGCCCAGGGTCCAGATCAGCACCGTCACGCCGTAGAACCAGGCGGTCTCGGCGAAGGCGGTGAGGCCGAAGCCGACGCCCATGACGACCGCGGCCAGGGCGAGCACGTGCGACCGGCTCCGGCCGCGGATGAGCCGGGGTACGAAGAGCTGGCCGGCCACGATCAGGATGCCGTTGAGGGCGATGACCGAGCCGTAGGTGGCGGGGGAGAGCCCGGACTCGCCCATCGCGATCGGCAGCATCGAGATGTGCTGGAGGAACACCAGCGCGGAGAACAGGTTGAGCACGACGAAGCCCAGGAACACCCGGTCGGCCAGGATCGTGCGCAGGGCACCGGCGGGCGCCGGGCCGCCCTTGCGGGCGGCGGTGGTGCTGGCCCGGCGGGTCTCGCCGACCCGGAAGAAGATGATCAGCGCGGTGGCCAGCGTGGTGGCCGCGTCGACCGCGAAGAGCAGCAGGTAGCCGACCTCGGCGGCCAGGCCGGCCAGGATGGCCGCGCAGGCGAACCCGAGGTTGATCGCCCAGTAGTTCAGCGAGAACGCGCGCAGCCGGTCCTTCTCCGGGACGACATCGATCATCATGGCGCCGAACGCCGGCCGCGCGGCCTCGGCGAACGTGCCGAGCAGGAACGCGCCGAGCGCCACCGCCCAGAGCGGCCGGGCGAAGCCGAGGGCGAGCATCATGGTGGCCGCGCCGAGGTGGGCGGTGAGCAGGGTCGGCCGCCGGCCCCACCGGTCGGTCAGGGTGCCGCCGACGGTGGTGCCGATGGCGCCGCCGACACCCCACAGGCCCAGCACCAGGCCGGCCTGGGTGGCGGAGAAGCCGCGCTCCAGGGTGAGGTAGATGGCGAGGAAGACCAGGACGAACGAGCCCAGGCGGTTGATCAGGGTGCCGGCCCAGAGATACCAGAAGGTTTTCGGTAACCCGCCGGTGGTGTCCTGGAACCAACCCCGCATCGTCCGCACGTCGGCGCCCCCGCTCCCCGTAATGACCGGCATGATCACAGCGCCTTACAACCTAGTGAACGACGGGAGTCGTGGTCACCGGATTTTCCACGTGGTGGTCGTCACCACCCTTCCCGCGTAGCCGGTGTCGGGTTGGGGCAGGATGATCGGCATGACTGCGAGCGAAGGGCCCACCGTCGGGACGCTGGTCCTGCTGCGGCACGGCGAGAGTGACTGGAACGCGAAGAACCTCTTCACCGGCTGGGTCGACGTCGACCTGACCGAGAAGGGCGAGAACGAGGCGCGGCGCGGCGGCGAGCTGCTCCGCGAGCACAGCCTGATGCCGGACGTCGTGCACACGAGCGTCATGCGGCGCGCGATCCGCACCGCCGAGCTGGCGCTGAACGCCGCCGACCGCCACTGGATCGCGGTGCGCCGGTCGTGGCGGCTCAACGAGCGGCACTACGGCGCGCTGCAGGGCAAGAACAAGAAGCAGACCCTGGAGGAGTACGGCGAGGAGCAGTTCATGCTCTGGCGCCGCTCGTACGACACCCCGCCGCCGCCGATCGACGACAACGACGAGTTCTCCCAGGTCGGCGACCCGCGGTACGCGCTGCTGCCGACCGAGCTGATGCCCCGGACCGAGTGTCTGAAGGACGTCGTCGAGCGGATGCTGCCGTACTGGTACGACTCGATCGTGCCGGACATCCTGGCCGGCCGGACCGTGCTGCTGGCCGCCCACGGCAACTCGCTGCGGGCGCTGGTCAAGCACCTGGACCAGATCAGCGACGAGGCGATCGCCAAGCTGAACATCCCGACCGGCATCCCGCTGCGCTACGACCTGGACCCGCAGCTGCGCCCGCTCACGCTGGGTGGCACCTACCTCGACCCGGCCGCCGCCAAGGCCGCCGCCGCCGCGGTGGCCAACCAGGGCCGCTGACGGACCGTCGGCGCCGCAGAACGTTAGGAAGGGCCCCCTTTTGTGCGCCAGGCGTTAACAGGGGGCCCTTCCTTTCACCTCAGCTGGCGGGGGCCTCGCCGGTGATCAGGTAGACGACGTGCTCGCCGGCGTTCACCGCGTGGTCGGCGAACCGCTCGTAGAAGCGGCCGAGCAGCGTGGCGTCGATCGCCGTCTCCACCCCGTACGGCCAGTCGTCGCCGAGCAGCACCCCGAACAGGCTCTTGTGCAGGTCGTCCATCGTGTCGTCGTCGCGGTCCAGCTCGGCGGCGAGGTCGGCGTCGGGCTTGGCCAGGACCGATGCGATCTTGCCGCCCATCCCGTCGG
Source organism: Micromonospora sp. NPDC049799 (assembly GCF_040656655.1). Taxonomy (NCBI): domain Bacteria; kingdom Bacillati; phylum Actinomycetota; class Actinomycetes; order Micromonosporales; family Micromonosporaceae; genus Micromonospora; species Micromonospora sp. NPDC049799. The sequence continues at coordinate 11,408 of NZ_JBFAMU010000072.1, read as the reverse complement.
CGATGTTCGCCATGTCGGTGAAGATCGGCCGCAGCTCGGCCGGCACGGCCGGCGAGGGGTGCCGCCGCAGCGCGGTCTTCGCGACGTGGTCGGCCAGGTCGCCCATCCGCTCGAGGTCGGCGGCGACGTGCAGCGCGGTGATCATCGCGCGCAGGTCGGAGGCGACCGGGGCCTGGCGGGCGAGCAGGTCGCAGACCCGCTCCTCGACGTCCCGGTAGAGGCCGTCGATCTCGGCGTCCCGTTCGATGACCGACTCGGCCGCCTGCCGGTCGGCGGTGAGCAGGGCGCGGGTGGCGTTCCGCATCGCGGCCCGGACCCCCTCCGCCATGTCCACCAGCAGTTGGCTGACGATCTGCAGATCGGCCCGGAACTCGTCGCGCATGGTCACGTCCTGTGGTCGGTGGTCGCCGGCCGAGGTGGCCGACGGGTGGGAGCAGGTGCGCAGCCCACGGTAGGCCGGGCGGGCGGACCGGAGATTAACCACGGTGAACGACGCCGGACGTGACAGTGAACATTCCCGGAAGCGAGAGTGGTTCGTCCCATTCTGGGCGGTAGCCAGGTTAACAATGACCCTACGATCGCCGGGTGGACTGGGCGGTAGCGGTGGCGGTCGCGGTGGCCGTGGGTGTGGTGGCCGGGCTGGCGGCCGGGGTGCTGCTGTCCCGGTGGTTCCCGGCACTGCGTGGCCGCACCACCGGAACGGGGAGCCGCCGGTCCGGCTTCCCCTGGAACGCAGGGAGGCGCACGATCGCCGAGGATCCGCAGTCCGGGCTGGGTCGCCGGACGATCGACTCGCTCCGGGCGGGTGTCGTCGTGCTCGACCCCGACGACGTGCCTCTCGTGGTCAACCCGGCCGCACGGGCGATGGGACTGCTCCGCACCGGCGCGACACCGGGCTCGATGATCGCCCACCCGCTGATCCGTACGCTCGCCGGGCAGGTCCGCCGCACCGGGGTGCGCCGCGAGATCGAGCTGGACCTGCCGCGGGGCCGCGACAACGCCGGTGAGAACCCGCTCGGGGTGCACCTGCGGGCCATGGGGCTGGGGGGCGGCTACATCGCGGTGGAGGCGGCCGACGTGACCGAGTCGCACCGGCTGGCCCGGGTGCGGCGTGACTTCGTGGCCAACGTCAGCCACGAGCTGAAGACCCCGATCGGCGCTCTGCAACTGCTCGCCGAGGCGCTGCTGGACGCCACCGAGCCGGCCGGCGAGGGGCAGCCGGACCTCTCCGAGGACCTGGTCGCCGCCCGCCGTTTCGCCGAGCGGATCCAGCACGAGTCGACCCGGCTGGGGCGCTTGGTGCAGGAGTTGCTGGAGCTGACCCGGCTCCAGGGGGCCGAGCCGCAGCCCGCCCCGGAGCCGGTGGCGGTGGACTGGGTGCTCGCCGAGGTCGTCGACCGTACGCGCACCAACGCCAGCGCCCGCCGGATCGACGTGGTCGTCGACGTCGAGCGGGGGCTGACCGTTTACGGCAGCGACACCCAGCTCGCCACGGCGGTGGCGAACCTGGTCGAGAACGCCGTGAACTACTCGGGCGAGGACACCACGGTCCGGATCACCGCGCGAGCCGAGGGCGAGCACGTCACGATCGCCGTCACCGACCAGGGCATCGGCATCGCCCCGACCGACGTGGACCGGATCTTCGAGCGTTTCTACCGCGCCGACCAGGCACGGTCCCGGTCCACCGGCGGCACGGGCCTCGGCCTCGCCATCGTCAAGCACATCGCCAGCAACCATGGCGGAAGGGTCGAGGTGTCGAGCACTCTTGGTGGTGGGTCGACGTTCACCCTCCGGCTGCCCGCCCGTCCGCCGGACGACCTCCTGGCGACACTGCCCTCCGCTGGGATCGAGGCCGGTCCGGCCGAGCTCCGGCAGGTCTGACAGCAATCGAAAGGAAATCCCCGTTGAGCCGCGTTCTGGTGGTCGAGGACGAGGAGTCGTTCTCCGACGCCCTGTCGTACATGCTCCGCAAGGAGGGCTTCGAGGTGTCCGTCGCCGCGACGGGGCCCTCCGCTCTCACCGAGTTCGACCGGACCGGCGCCGACATCGTGCTGCTCGACCTGATGCTGCCCGAGATGTCGGGCACGGAGGTGTGCCGCCAGCTCCGGCAGCGCTCGCACGTGCCGATCATCATGGTCACCGCCCGGGACAGCGAGATCGACAAGGTGGTCGGTCTGGAGATCGGTGCCGACGACTACGTCACCAAGCCCTACTCGCCGCGTGAGCTGGTCGCCCGGATCCGGGCGGTGCTGCGTCGGCAGAGCGCCGAGGTGGCCGAGTCCGGTGCGCCGACCCTGGCCGCCGGGCCGGTGCGGATGGACATCGAGCGCCACGTGGTGACGGTGGACGGCGCCGCCGTCCAACTGCCGCTCAAGGAGTTCGAGCTGCTGGAGCTGCTGCTGCGCAACGCCGGCCGGGTGCTCACCCGGGGCCAGCTCATCGACCGGGTCTGGGGGGCCGACTACGTCGGCGACACCAAGACCCTGGACGTGCACGTCAAGCGGTTGCGCTCGAAGATCGAGCCGGAGCCGTCCGCGCCGCGCTTCATCGTCACCGTCCGGGGCCTGGGCTACAAGTTCGAGCCGTGACCTGACGTACGCGAGAGGGGTCCGCGCCGATCGCGCGGGCCCCTCTCGTCTCTGGTCGTGTCAGCGCACGATCTTGACGTTGAAGATGCCGGTGCCGAGGCGGCCGTAGAGGCGCAGCCAGATCGGCAGCAGCATCTCGGTGCCCCGGGCGGTCGAGATGTCGCCCAGGTCGATCACGTCGGTGTGCCCGAAGCTGGTGAGCAGTTCGGTCACCGTCTTCTTGGCGCTCTCGTCGTCGCCGGAGACGAACACGGTGTGGTCGCCGTCGGCGAGCTGGCGGGGGTGGACCATCAGGTCGGCGGTCAGGGTGTTGAGCGCCTTGACCACCTTGAGCCGCGGGAACGCGCGCTGGATCCGCTCGCCGAGGGAGTCGGTGTTGAGCACCGACAGGGTGGGCGGGAAGCCTGCGGAGAAGTCGAGCGGGTTGGCGATGTCCAGCAGGACCTTGCCGGCCAGGTTGTCCTCGCCGGCTGCGGTCAGGGCGGGCAGGGAGCCGTCGCCGGTGGTGGCGTTGACCACCAGGTCGGCGTCCGCGGTGGCGTCGGCGTACGTGGCCAGGCCGACCTCCGGGTGCGGGGCCGCCCATGCGGCGTGGTCGCCGCCCCGGTCGCGGGTCGCCGCCACGTCGCGGGTGCCGATGGTGACCTGGTGGCCGAGTTCGGCCGCGCGGGTGGCGATCGCCCGACCCACCATGCCGGTGCCGAGTACTGCGATGCGCATGTCTCTTCCGTTCGTCCGGTGTTCGCGCGAGCCGCCGCGCGCCGATGCAGCGAGACTAACAGACAGGTCTGTCTACTGGACAGACCCGTCTGTAGGATGGGGCTCATGTCCGCGCCCGCGCACCGCGTCCCCGCCGGCTCCGCCCGGGAGCGCATCCTCGACACCGCCTTCCGGCTCTTCTACGCGTACGGGCCACGTGGGGTCGGGGTCGACACGGTGATCGCGGAGTCCGGCGTCGCCAAGGCCACCCTCTACAAGCACTTTCCCCGCAAGGACGACCTGGTGCTGGCGTACCTCGACAAGGTCGACCAGGCGTGGTTCGGCGCGCTGCGCGCGGCTGCCCGGGACGCCGGCGACGACCCGCGCGACCAGCTCGTCGGGATGTTCGACGCGCTGGTCGGTGCCTGCCGGCGGGAGGGCTACCACGGGTGCGCGTTCATCAACACCGCTGCGGAGTCCCCGGCCGGCAGCGAGGTGCACGCCCGGACGGTCGAGCACAAGACGGTGGTCCGCGCGTGGGTGACCGACCTGGCCCGCCGGGCCGGGGCGCCCGAGCCGGAGCTGCTCGCCCGTCAGCTCACCCTGCTGCTCGACGGCGGCCTGGCCGGCGGCGTGCTGGACGGCGATCCGGTGATCGCGGAGGCCGCCCGGCGCAGTGCCCGCGCCCTGGTCGACGCCGCCCTGGCCTGACCGGCCCCTCCCTGCCGTGGTTCGAGCGGTCGCCCGCCGCCCGGTGTGGTCGATCAATGCGGCCCGGCTGGTCACTGAAAGTAGTCAGCGGCCTCTCGCGACTGGTTTGACGCTCCGTGACCTGCCCTGCGGCGACACACGAATCGCCTCCGGCCCTTTGCTCTGCTTACCTATACGCACCATCGAGCTGAACAGGTATTTCGTTCAGTAGCAAGGTCGGCATCGGCGACGCGGTCCTCACGAAGAGTGCCTGGCGCGTACAGGTATGCAGAGCAAAGTGGCCGGCGGGGCCGTGGCGCGCTCGCGGCGGCGTCACTCCTCGTGACGGTTGATCAGAGAGATCCGGCGACCACGATCCAGCCGCTCCGCTCGTTGCAGGTCAGGCGGGATCGGCGGGGTGCGGGGCGACCTGGCCCTGCCGCAGTCGCGCACCGCACAGCTCGGCCAGCTTCGCGTACGCGGGTGCGCCGATCAGCGCGGTCAGCTCGGGGCCGTAGGAGACGTACATCGGGTCGGCGCCGACGTGCGCGTCGGTCGACGAGGTGCACCACCAGTGCAGGTCGTGCCCACCGGCGCCCCAGCCCCGACGGTCGAACTCACCCAGCGTGGACACCAGCACCTTCGTGTTGTCCGGCCGCTTGACCCACTCCTGGTCCCGGCGGACAGGCAACTGCCAGCAGACGTCCGGCTTGTACTCCAGCGGGTGCACCCCGTCGCGCAGCGCCTGCGCGTGCAGGGCGCAGCCGGCCCCGGCCGGGAAGTCGGCGTCGTTGAGGAAGACGCACGGGCCGTCGTCGGCCTGCGTGGCCGTGCGCCGGGCCGACGTCTTGCCGTCGAGCGTGTCCTCCTCGGTCCAGTTCTTGAAGCCCCGGCGGTGGTGCTGCCAGGTGGCCGGGGTCAGGCGCCGCACCGCGGAGCGGACCCGCTTCTCGTCGTCGGCGTCCGTGAAGAACGCGCCGTGCGAACAGCAGCCGTCCTGGGCGCGCCCCTCGACGATGCCGTGGCAGCCCCGGGCGAAGATGCACGTCCAGCGGGACAGCAACCAGGTGAGGTCGGCCCGGACCACGTGCGTCTCGTCGGCCGGGTCCGCGAACTCGATCCACTCCCGGGGAAAGTCCAGCGCAACCTCGCGACTGCGCGGGTCCGCCGGGTCGTCCACGAGCACACGAAGTTCGATCTGCCCTGTCACCCGGCCAGCGTACGCGCGGAGTCCCTCGCGGGCTGACGAGCCGACGAAACGTGTTGGCCCTAGTGTCTTCTGCATGCGACTGGGAGTCCTCGACGTCGGGTCCAACACGGTGCACCTGCTGGTGGTCGACGCCCACCGGGGCGCGCACCCCTGGCCGGCGCACTCGGAGAAGGTGGTGTTGCGCCTCGCCGAGCAGATCGGCCCGGACGGCGCGCTCACCGAGGCGGGCGCCGACGGCCTGGTCAAGGCGGTCGGCATGGCCAGGGCGGCGGCCACCGGCCTGGAGGCGGACGATCTGATCGCGTTCGCGACGTCCGCCGTGCGCGACGCCACCAACGCGGGCGAGGTGCTCGCGCGGGTGCGGGAGGAATCCGGCGTACGCCTGGAGGTCCTCTCCGGCTCGGACGAGGCGCGGATGACCTTCCTCGCGGTGCGGCGGTGGTTCGGCTGGTCCGCGGGGCGGTTGCTGGTGCTCGACATCGGCGGCGGCTCGTTGGAGCTGGCTGCCGGGATCGACGAGAACCCGGACGTCGCGGCGTCGCTGCCGCTCGGCGCCGGCCGCCTGACCCGGGACCGGCTCCGGGTCACTCCGGACACCACGACGCCGCCGTCGGCCCGGGCGGTGGAGGAGTTGCGCGAGTACGTGGACGACCTGCTCGACCCGGTCGTCACGAAGCTGACCGAGGTGGGCTGGGAGCGGCCGGTCGCCACCTCCAAGACGTTCCGCACGCTGGCCCGGCTGGCCGGCGCGGCACCGTCGAGCGCCGGGCTCTGGGCCCGACGGCAGCTGACCCGCGCCGGGCTGCGGCAGGTGCTCGGCTTCATCCGGCACATCCCTCCGGCGCAGCTGGTCGAGTTGGAGGGCGTCAGCGTGGGCCGCGCCCACCAGGTGCTCGCCGGCGCGGTCGTCGCCGAGGCGGTGATGCGCCGCCTCGACATCGACGCCGTCGACATCTGCCCCTGGGCGCTGCGGGAGGGCGTGATCCTGAGCCGGCTGGACCAGCTCGCCCCGGTGTGACCTGACGCGCGGTGTGGGTGCTTTGCGGGTACTCGTCCTGATGCCTCCGCGCGGCGCCCGCTACCCTCGAGAGTGTGACTTCCCGCGTCCCGGTGCTCCTGTCCACGTCCTCGGTCTTTCCCGAACGGACCGCGGCGGCGTTCCAGATGGCCGCGGCCCTCGGCTACGACGGCGTCGAGGTGATGGTCTGGACCGACGCCGTCAGCCAGGACATCGGGGCGCTCCGTGGCCTCGCCGAGCACTACGGCGTGCCGGTGCTCTCCGTTCACGCCCCCTGCCTGCTGGTCACCCAGCGGGTCTGGAGCCCCGACCCGTGGGAACGGCTGCGTCGCTCGGCCGAGATGGCCGAGACGCTGGGCGCGCCGACCGTCGTGGTGCACCCACCCTTCACCTGGCAGCGGGACTACGCGCGCACCTTCTCCGAAGGGCTGGCAGAGGTCGAGGAGCGCTTCGACGGGCTGCGCTTCCCGGTGGAGAACATGTACCCGGTACGGATGGCCGGCCGGCAGTTCGTGCCGTACGTCCCCGGCTGGGATCCGACCGGGACCGGGTACGCCTCGTACACGCTGGATCTCTCGCACTGTGCGGCGTCCCACACCGACTCGCTCGTCATGGCCGACCGCATGGGCACCGGCCTCGCGCACGTGCACCTCGGCGACGGCACCGGGGAGGGGCGCGACGAGCATCTGGTGCCGGGGCGGGGCAACCAGCCCTGCGCCGAGGTGCTCCGCTCACTGGCCGGGCGCGGCTTCACCGGCTCGGTCGCCGTGGAGGTCTCCACCCGGGGCGCCAAGAGCCGGGCGGTCCGTGAGGCGGACCTGCGGGAGGCCTTGGAGTTCGCCCGTCAGCACCTCGGCACCCCGTCCCCGGTCGACGCCTGACCGGCGCCGGATCCGCCGCACCCGGTCGACGCCGTCGGAGCCGACCGGGTCGGACGGGCGTCAGCTGACCGGGCTGAGAGACTCCGCCGGAGCGGCCTGCTCGCCGACGGCCGCACGCTTGCGGGCGCGGTGGGCGGCCACGTGCGAGCGGGTGGCGCAGCGCTCCGAGCAGAACCGGCGGCAGCAGTTCGACGAGGTGTCCAGGTAGACGTTGCCGCAGCGCTCGTCGGCGCAGACGCCGAACCGGGCGCTGCCGTACTCGCAGAGCCAGACCGACAGGCCCCAGACGGCGCCGGCCAGGTACTCCGCGCTCACCGACGCGCCCCGGCTGGTCACGTGCATGTGCCAGTCGCTGGAGTCGTGCCCGGAGATGCGCGGCTGCACCGGGAACGCCTCCAGCAGCGCGTTGAGCTCGGTCACCGCCTGGCCGTCCCGCCCGGACGTGCCGTACTCGAAGACGTCGCGCAGGCGCTTCTGCGCCCGCCGGAAGATCGCCAGGTCCCGCTCCGACACCTCGTCCCGCATCCACTCGCTGGCGTCCGGGAAGAGGGCCCGCAGGTCGTCGAGGTCGTCCAGGCGGGCATTGACGAGGTCAACGCCGGTCCGGGCGTACGCGTCGAAGTTCACGCCCCCAACGGTAGACGACTCACGGCGTGCGCGGCGCGTCGATGTAGTGCGGCAGGAACCGCGCGTAGCCGTCGGTGATCAGGCTCTCGCTCTCCCGCACCCCGGCGCCCGCCGACTCACCGTCGACGATCCAGCTGCCCAGCACCATGCGGCTGCCGGCGAACTCGGGCAGCGCCCGGAACTCCTGGTAGCACCAGCCCTCGTCGCCGTAGATCCCCGGGTTGGTGATCTCCGTCCCGCCGGTGACGATCCGCACCGACCCGCCCTCCCGGCCCAGCAGCGGCTTGGCCACGTACTCGGACATGCCCCGGGGCGAGTCCAGGTACGCCGGCAGCAGCAACTCGTGCCCCGGATACAGCTCCCACAGCACCGCGAGCAGCGCCTTGTTGGACAGCAGCAGTTTCCACGCCGGCTCGATCCAGGTGGTCGGGGTGCCCGGGTCCAGCGCCGGCCGCCCGTACGGCTCGGCGACCATCCACTCCCAGGGGTAGAGCTTGAAGCAGGTGGTGACCGGGGCGTCCGCCGCGTCGACGAACCGCCGGCCGTCCCAGCCGATCTCCTGGATCGGCAGCAGCTCCACGTCCAGCCCGGCCTGGCGGGCGGTCTCGGCCAGGTAGCCGGCGGTCATGTGGTCCTCGCCCGACTCCTCCTCGCTCGACCAGACCACGTGCACCCGCCGGTCGTGCAGGCCGGCCCCGATCTTGGCCCAGGCGCCCACGAGGCGCTCGTGGATGCTGTTCCACTGGTCCGACTCGGAGCGGGTGTCCTCCAGCCAGTACCACTGCACGATGCTCGCCTCGACCAGCGCGGTCGGGGTGTCGGCGTTGTACTCCAGCATCTTCGGCGGCCAGGTGCCGTCGTACCAGAGGTCGAACCGGCCGTAGAGGGTCGGCGGTGCCTCCCGCAGCGACCGGGCGACCGCCTCGGCGGCCCAGGCCGGGATGCCGAACTCCGCGTACCGGTCACGGGCCACCACGTGCTCGGCGGCGGCCACCGACATCCGGTGCAGCTCCTCGGTGGCCTCCTCGAGCCGGAGCACCTCGTCCAGGTCGAACGCGTACGCCGCGGTCTCGTCCCAGTACGACATGATCCCGCCGTCGGGCAGCTCGGTGTCCACGTACACCAGGCCCTGCGAGCGGATCGTGGCGTCCCAGTCCGGGCGGGGGGTGGTGGTCTCCCGGCGCACCTCAGCCGCCGCAGGCGGCGAGGTGGGTGCCGAAGCCGCCGCGATCCGGCAGCGCCGCCTCGGCGGACCGGTCGTCGGCGCCGACTCCCACGGCGGCCGGGACGGGCTCGCGCAGCGCGAGGGCGACGGTGCCGCCACCCCCCACCGGCCCGAGCGCGCAGTCGTCATCGTCGTCGTCGGAGGTCATGTTGCAGCCGGAGAGGGCCAGCGCCAGCGCGGTGAGGGCGCCGAGCTGAACGGAGGCCGACCGGAGCCGGCGGTGGGGGTGTGCGGTCACGACTCGGTTGTAACCGATGAACGCCATTCCCGCGTCCCCCACCCGTGCAGGGAAGGGCCCCTTCTTATCGTCTGGAGTGGTGAAAGGGTCCCCTGCTAACACCTGGGGCGAGGCGTCGCCCGGACCCGGCCGCCGCCCGGCGGAGCGCTCGGGGAGGGCGTTACGCTCAGTTCATGCTCCGTTCCGTCATCCTCGCCGCCTCCCGGTCATCCCAGGTCGAGCGGCTCGTCGCGACGGCCCCGTTCACCCGGGACGTCGTCCGCCGGTTCGTCGCCGGCGCCAAGACCGACGACGCGTTGCGCGCGACCCGCGAACTCGTCGACGACGGTCTCGCGGTCACCCTCGACAACCTCGGCGAGGACACCGTCACCCCCGACCAGGCCAACGCCATCCGGGACGAGTACCTGAGGCTGCTGACCGTGCTCTCCGGTGCCGGGCTGGCCCCGGCCGCCGAGGTCAGCGTGAAGCTGTCCGCACTCGGGCAGGCGTTCGACGAGCAGCTCGCGTACGACAACGCGCGGGCGATCTGCGCGGCGGCCGACGAGGCGGGCACCACGGTCACCCTGGACATGGAGGACCACACCACCACCGACTCGACCCTCGACATCCTGGCCAAGCTGCGCAAGGACTTCCCGTCGACCGGTGCCGTGCTCCAGGCGTACCTGCGGCGCACCGAGTCGGACTGCCGCGAGCTGGCGACGGCCGGGTCCCGGGTGCGGCTGTGCAAGGGCGCGTACAAGGAGCCCGAGTCCGTGGCGTACCAGTCCGCCCGCGAGGTGGACAAGTCGTACGTCCGCTGCCTGAACATCCTGATGTCCGGCGAGGGCTACCCGATGCTGGCCACCCACGACCCGCGCCTGATCGCCATCGGCGAGGACCGGGCCCGCTGGTTCGACCGCGGGCCGGACAGCTTCGAGTTCCAGATGCTGTACGGCATCCGGCCCGAGGAGCAGGCCCGCCTGGTCGGCGAGGGCTACACCGTGCGCACCTACGTCCCGTACGGCGACGAGTGGTACGGCTACCTCATGCGCCGCCTCGCCGAGCGCCCCGCCAACCTGGCCTTCTTCGGCCGGGCCCTGATCTCCAAGAAGTAGCCACCACCTCGGACGGCCGGACGGGCCGGCGGTGACTCTGCCTGTCGCCGCCGGCCCGTCCGTCGTCTCCGTAGCCTTGACGGATTTGGCTAATGGCATTAGCTTTGAAGCTATGACGATTAGCTTTGTGGGGCGGGACGGCGGACGGATCGCGTACGAGGTGCACGGGCAGGGCCCGCTGGTGGTCCTGTCGCACGGCATGGGGGAGAACCGGGGCTCGTTCCGGCACCTCGTTCCCCTGCTGGCGAAGGCCGGCTACCGGGTCGCCTCGGTGGACGTCCGGGGGCACGGCGAGTCGAGCGCCGGTTGGCCGTCGTACGCCCCGGCGGAGGTCGGTGCGGACCTGCTCGCCGTGGTCCGCGACCTCGGCGGCGGGCCGGCCACCCTGGTCGGCAGCTCGTCGAGCGCTGCGGCCGTGGTCTTCGCCGCTGCCGCCGCGCCCGACCTGATTGCCGGGATCGTGCAGGTCGGCGCGTTCGTCGGGCAGGCGAAGCCGAACCCGGCGATCCGTCTCGCCCAGTTCGCGGTGCTGCGCAGCCCCCGGCTGTTCGGGATGTTCCACCGCTCGCTGTTCCCGGGCCCCCGGCCGGCCGACGACGTCGCGTACCGGAAGGCGATGGTCGCCAACCTGCGCGAACCCGGCCGGATGGCCGCGACCCGGGGCGTCATCGCGCCGGTCGAACCACACTGGACCGCGCGGGCCCGCGAGGTGCGGCAGCCGGTGCTGGTGCTGATGGGCGCGAAGGACCCGGACTTCCCCGACCCCGGCGCCGAGGCCCGCGCCGCGCGGCGCCTCTTCGCCACCGCCGAGGCCCGCATGATCGCCGACTCCGGTCACTACCCACACGCCGACCAGCCGGCCGCCACCGCCGCCGTGCTCGGGGAGTTCCTGGCGGTGACCGCCGGTGCCTAGGGCCGGCCTCACCCCGCAGACCGTGGTCCGTGCGGCGGCCGACCTCGCCGACGAGGTCGGCCTCGACCGGCTCACCCTCGCCGCCGTGGCCGCCCGGCTCGGCGTCGCGCTGCCCAGCCTCTACAAGCACGTGCGCGGCGCGGACGCCCTCCACCATCGTCGCCACGGCCTCCGGCGACTTCGCGTACTCCACCTCCAAGGAGGAGAGCCAGAAGGCGTCGAGCA